>JAOTSL010000141.1 GCA_029864945.1 Gammaproteobacteria bacterium | reverse complement strand
AGTCCTTATTAGTCGCTGCAATTAATATTTTAGGGTTTTGTCCGTTATCTGCAGAGTTGCTGCCCGCCCCTTTAGATTGCGACCCACAAACGCTAACCAATCAGGCCCGCAGTAAAATAGCAGAGCTTAATCAGAATGAAGACATGCTTATTCTTACCGATATTTATGGCTCGACCCCCAGCAATATCGCCTGTAACTTACTTGATGAAGACAACGTCCGTGTCATCTCAGGCGTTAATCTACCAATGCTCATAAGAGTGCTGAACTACCCCACTCTGGAGCTTGATGAGCTCGCACACAAAGCCGTAAGCGGAGGAAAAGAAGGTATCATGAACTGTAATACCGACTATGAATAACCCCCCTTTTTACTTTGCTATCAATTTAATTTGATATTCCATATCTTCATTAATTACCCCAATCAAAAAGTCTATATTCGGATGTGATCCAGGGTTCAATTTTGCCTCTTCAGTATATTCCCCAAACAACTCAAGTCCACACAGAGCCGATTCAGGTGTAACCCCTCCAAACTTATTATGTAAGTAATTATATACAGCCAACGAACCTGATTTTCCTGGTTTATTTTGAATAACGACTATTGGCAACTCCGAGTTAACCGCCATTATTTCCAGCCCCGCCAGCTGATCAACCGAAGGTAAACTCTCAATATTTTTTTTAAACTGTGACATGATTTTTTTCCTCTTTTCAAAGCAAGCCATTTTAACCCAAAGAATGTTAAAATATTTCATCTAAAATATTACGTAATATAATTTCCGGATTATAAAAGCCATGATTACAAGAACAATAACGATCATTAATAAACTCGGACTTCACGCGCGAGCAGCAGCAAAACTCGTCACGTTAGCGTCACAATTTGAGTGTGAAGTACAATTAAAACGCAATCAACGGGTTGTTAACGGTAAAAGTATTATGGCCGTTATGCTATTAGCAGCAAGCAAAGGCACTGAACTAGAGGTTATTACCGATGGAGCTGATGAAACTGATGCCACGGATGCGATTTTGCAACTCATTAATAATAAGTTTGACGAGGCCGAATAAACGCTCTCATCTTTTGCCCCAGATTGCGTGGAATTTCCGTGCTTGAATGGCCACATATAACTTATATGTTCCTCGTTCTGCGCTCGAAAATAACGCACAATCTGAAACAAAAGCTAAGCACGCTATGCAAACGGAATAAACAAAGCTAAAGACAGCAACACATGGAAAAACCGGACACTAATCAACACGAAATCGTGGAGAACATCAGCACCCTACTTGTTGATGAACAGATAGCTGCGTCCAAAGAATTACTTAACAGCCGTCATCCGGCCGAAATTGCTCATATTTTGGAGGCATTACCCCATGATGAGCGAGAGACTGCCTGGCAACTTATTAATCCGGAGTTTCACGGCGAGGTACTTACTTACGTAAATGATGAGGTCCGTAGTGGGCTCATTAAAAATACAGAAACTGATGCCTTATATGCAGCAGCTGAGTCCCTTGCCGCGGACGAGCTAGCCGATATACTGCCTGACTTACCAGAACGAGTAATAAACAAGCTATTACTGGCAATGGATAAACAGGATCGCCATCGTTTAGAGTCTATTTTAAAATACCCTGACGACACCGCCGGTGGTCTTATGAGTACCGACACCATCTCGATTAGACCTGACGTGACGCTTGATGTTGTGCTTCGTTACCTAAGATTTAATGGGGCGTTACCAGATACCACAGATAAACTTTTTGTCGTTAATCGTGAAGACAAATTATTGGGCGTCCTGACTCTTAGTAAACTTGTTACAAGAGATCCGGACTTAACCGTTGCAGAAGTTTTTAGCACTGATGTCAGTTATGTTTATGCCGAAACCGAAGACCACGAAATTGCGCATTTGTTTGAAAAACGCGACCTGATTTCCTGTCCTGTTGTAGACCTAGACAAGAAACTGCTCGGCCGAATAACAATCGACGATATTGTTGATGTTATTCGTGATGAAGCCGAGCATTCTCTAATGAGCCTTGCCGGTCTTGATGAGGAAGACGATATTTTCTCTCCTGTCGTACGTAGCACTCGACGACGCTCAATTTGGCTAGGCATAAACCTGCTGACTGCATTACTCGCATCCTGGGTAATTGCGCAATTCAGCGCTACGATCGAACAAATGGTAGCCCTCGCCATACTCATGCCCATTGTCGCAAGCATGGGTGGTATCGCCGGTAGTCAAACGCTTACGCTCGTTATACGAGGTCTTGCAGTTGGGCAAGTCGGCAAATCCAATTCCAGAAAACTACTCTATAAAGAAATGATGATAGGCGCTCTAAATGGCACCCTATGGGCAGCCATCATTGGTGCACTTGCATTTTACTGGTTTGAAAATACTCAATTGGGAATTATAATTGGTATGGCTATCTTTTTTAATCTGGTTGTAGCATCAATTGCCGGTGCAACCATACCTTTACTGCTTCAAAAATACGGCGCAGACCCTGCGCTGGGCGGAGGAGTCGTACTTACAACAATAACTGACGTAGTCGGTTTTTTTGCTTTTCTAGGACTCGCTGCAGCATTCTTAAATTAAACGTTTTTACGGGCGCGAATGCATGACCAAAAATATCATTCAATTACTTCTATTATTTGCAGGCATGCATTTTTCACAAGCAATCGCCGACAATAAAGTTATTGTTGCCAACTTCTCCCAAAACGACCTGCAAAACTGGAAACCTCATAGTTTTCAAGGGAATACAAATTACAGCCTCATAAAGAAAGATCAATTAGTTGTTTTAAAAGCAGTTAGTCAGAACGCGGCATCTGGACTAGTTAAAAAGCAACAAATCGATTTAAAGAAAACGCCATTTCTTAACTGGCAATGGAAAGTCGAAAGCGCGTTATACCGATTATCCGAAACATTTAAAGACGATGATGACTTCGCCGCTCGTATTTATGTCGTTGTTGATGGCGGTGTATTTTTCTGGAACACGTTGGCGCTAAACTATGTCTGGTCCAGCGGGCAAGAAAAAAATTCACGTTGGGACAATCCGTTTTCCCTAAATTCAAAAATGATTTCGGTTGAGTCCGGTGATCAATTTAAAAACCAATGGCGAGCAGAAAAACGTAACGTATTTGAAGACCTGAGGCAATCTTTCAAGAGAGACTTTCGTTTCATCGATGCTATCGCAATTATGACCGATACAGACAACTCAGGCCAATCCGCCACGGCTTATTATGGGGATATTTATTTTTCAGATAAATAAGAAATTAATTTTCACCCGCGGATGTCGACAACAATCAAATATGGCTTACCCCAATCAATAGGCAAGTATCTTTAGCAGCGCCCGCTGTTTACTGGAGGGTTTTTCTTATCAAGGGCCACTTCAAAAGGGGTAAAGAATCCGTCAGTGTGAGCTGATTTTCACTTCGGTGTCGGGTCATAGGTACGCGCCTTCTAGCAATGGATCACCGCCTTTCGTGCACTACTGCACCCTTTAACACTTATTTTACATAATGATATCAAACAATTAGAATTTTTAGCGGGAAGCGAAAGCAGTTGGTAACTGTAGCTACTCTAGAAATCTGAGTAAACTGGCGCTCATCCTTAGGGTGAGCCTTATTCCCGAGTAAGCAAAGAATTAATCTTCCAGCCTCTATTGTCAGTTTTCAAAAAACAGACCGAATAGTCAGAGGGGCTTCTGACAAGCTGCCGGTCTACATATCCTTTATCACCTTTCAATGTTGTCACTTTCAGCCAGCTTTCTCCTGAACCGGACTCATCCTGCGTACTCACCCAATCCAAAACCGTTAACAAATCATACGATAAGTATTTTTGCGTGGCAGAACTGGCAGAAGGTTCGGCTTTTAAAGCTACATCACCACCAATTACCGCACCATATGCAAAGATATCCAGATTATCAGGAAAATGGCTAAACACATAAGGTGCGCAAAATTCCACTCCCTTTTCAGAACGTACAAAACCTCCACCCATAGTGAGAATATGCTCAAGAGTTGCCCATAATTCTGAGTCAATAGAGTCTGGCTCCCATTTTTTCAAAAATTGCTTCATACCACGTGGCTCATGCAAACCATTCAAAATTTGCTGATCCATCATTGTCACAAAAACTTCGGGCTCTCTGGCGAGCACCACAGCTAATAACTCACTGCGAAAATTCACAAACTCCTGGTCGCGGACCCCCTCATCTACAGGCAATAACTGGTAGGAATCATCAGCGCTCACCGAAGATACCTGAGATAAAAGGAAACTCGTTAAAATAATCGATAATAAAGTAGTAAATTTCATAAACAGTAGATCGGCACCAAATCAGTATTCTAAAGACAAATGCGATGGCCTAGTCGCATTTGTCTTATTTAAAATGACTTCTGCAAATGATAAAGTGAATTTGCTAAGCAGTGATAGACTACTCTTGCTCAGGCAATAAGGAATGCCGCCAAAATTGATTTTCCTTATCAAACAAACGCTGCGTCTCCATCGGCCCCCAGGTACCTGCAGGATAAGTATGAATATAATCACGCTCCGTCGCCCAAACCCTCAAGATAGGATCAACCACCTGCCAAGCCCATTCAACTTCGTCATAACGCAAAAATAACGTGCGATCACCTTCAATAACGTCCAGTAATAAATCTTCATACGCGTCATAAGCTGCTTCATGCTCTTGCCTAAAACTTGCGTCCAGGCTAGTTGTCCGGGTTTTCATTTCAAGACCAGGCTCTTTGACCTGCATTTCCATTCGCACACACTCATAAGGCTGGATACCCATAAGCAACCAATCCGGTTTTAGTTTTTCAACTGGCGTATTTCGAAACAGATGTTGCGGCGGCACCTTAAAACGAATACTTACCGCCGATTGTGACTCAGCCATGCGTTTTCCAGTTCTGACGAAAAACGGCACTCCACGCCAACGCCAATTATCAATATAAAATTTTAATGCCGCATAAGTTTCAGTTGTACTATCAATAGCAACACCATCCTCTTCAACATACGACTTCACTTTTTCACCATCCACCACCCCACTTGCATATTGCGCGCGAAAGGATTGTGCATGCACTGCTGTTTGAGGAATTGGCCGAATGGATTTTAATACTTTTACTTTTTCATCACGCAGTGATTCTGCATCCATTGAAGCAGGTGGTTCCATCGCCACCAATGTAAGCAATTGCAACAAATGACTTTGAATCATATCGCGCAAGGCACCGGCAGTATCATAATAATCTGCCCGCCCGCCAATACCTAAGGTTTCTGAATGCGTTATCTGTACATGATCAATGTAGTTTCGATTCCACAATGGCTCCATCATGACATTAGCAAAACGAAACACTAATATATTTTGTACTGTGCCCTTTCCAAGATAATGGTCTATGCGATAAATCTGATGTTCACCCAAACACTTAAGCAAACGTTTTTGCAACATTTGGGCGCTTTCAAGATCATAACCAAAGGGTTTTTCAATAACGACTCGACGCCAGCCATGCTCTTCATGCGTCAACTCGCTTGCGGCAAGATGATCAATCACGACGCCAAACTCTGCCGGTCTAAGGGCCATATAAAATGCCGCATTAACCGGAAAATCCGAGTCATTGTCTAACGATGCACGAATATTACCATACGTTGTTTGATCATTTAGATCGCCCTTCTGATAACGTAACCGAGAAGAAAAGCGCTGAAACATTTCTTCATCAATGCCTCCGCGAGCAGACTCGCTAATCATTTCGCGCACTTCGGACAACCATTTATCAAGGTCCCATTCCCGACGAGATATCGCCAGAATAACAGTGCCTTCAGGCAGACGACCCGCCACTTCAAGATGATAAAGCGCAGGCATTAGTTTTATTCGGGACAAATTACCAGTTGCCCCAAAAATAACATAGGTGCAGGGCTCAATTTCTGCTTTATCCGTTATCATAATTCAGCTTCTTTTTTAGCGTTAGCAATCCAGTCTGTATGAAAATATTCGCCGCGCGGCTTATCCGTACGCTCATAGGTATGTGCGCCAAAATAATCTCGTTGCGCCTGCAATAAGTTTGCTGGCAACCGCTCTGAACGATAACCATCATAAAACGACAATGCAGACGACATAGCCGGCACAGGAACACCCGACATAGCCGCCCCTGCGACCGTATTACGCCAGCCTTGTTCAGCCGTCTTAATTGCATCAATGAAAAAATCATCCAGCAACACATTTTTTAACTCAGAATCTTTCTCATAGGCTTGTTTAATATTACCTAGGAAACGACTACGAATAATGCAGCCACCACGCCACATTAATGCAATGTCACCGTAATTCAATTTCCATTGATATTCTTCTGCGGCCTGGTTCATTAACATAAAACCCTGTGCGTAAGAAATCACTTTCGACGCATATAGAGCATCATGAATTGACTGGATATATCCCGCTTTATTTTTGGTGACTTTTTCCACCGGTGAACCGAGTTTTTCTGCGGCCTGAATTCGAGCCCCCTTCATGGAGGACAATGTGCGTGCAAATACGGCTTCGCTAATTAACGTTAAGGGGACGCCCAGCTCAAGCGCATTAATCCCAGTCCACATGCCGGTACCTTTTTGTCCGGCAGTATCGAGCACTTTATCAATCAGCCAGTCATCTCCGTCTTTCACCGTTAAAATATCCGCGGTAATTTCGATAAGATAAGAATTGAGTACGCCGCGATTCCAGGTAGAAAAAATTTCTGCCAGCTCCTCAACCGACAAGTCCAAACCAAAACGCATGATCTGATATGCTTCACAAATTAACTGCATATCTCCATATTCAATGCCGTTATGAACCATCTTGACGTAATGACCGGCACCACCCTCGCCCACCCACTGACAACAAACATCACCATCTACTTTTGCCGCGATTCGCTGAAACAAATCTTTAACCAGATGCCACGCCTCTATATTGCCACCAGGCATTAGTGAGGGGCCATAACGGGCTCCTTCTTCACCACCTGAAACACCAATTCCCAGATAAAGAATATTTTTTTCTTTACAGGATTTTGTTCTGCGCTCTGTATCGGAATAAAGCGAATTACCACCATCAATGATCACATCACCATCATCAAGATGCGGTATTAATAAATCAATAAAATCATCTACGACTGCACCAGCCTTCACCATCAACATTATCTTACGAGGCGAACTAAGGCTTTCAACAAACGCCTCTATGCTGTGGGTACCGATAATTGATTTAGTTTTGGCTTCTCCTGCCAAAAACTCATCAACTTTTTCGGTTGTTCGATTAAAAACCGCGACGCGAATGCCTTTATCCGCCATGTTTAGGACTAGATTTTGCCCCATTACGGCTAGGCCGATTAACCCGATATCTGCTTTTTCCATTCCCTTATCCCTGTGTAAATATCTTTAATTACCTATAACTACCTATTAATGCTTATTTTTCAATTATAGCTTAGACATTTTTGTCTGTTCGCAATAAACTACATCAAAGTACTTTAACTGAAAGAAGCAAGTCCTATACCCGCGAAATTACCGACACAGATAAAACTTGGTATAACTTTATAAAAAGGAACGTTCTGTTTTTTCAGCCAATAAACATGAAATCATCACTCAAAATATTATTTGTCAGTAGCGAAGTTTTTCCATTAATAAAAACAGGTGGCCTCGCTGACGTTTCATCAGGACTCCCACAAGCCATTACCAAGCTTGGGCATGATACGCGAATCATCATACCAGCTTACAAACAAATTATTGACGAATGGGATCACGAATTAATTTGCCAGCACCCCATTAACGGTTATGACGTCCGTATTTTGTCAATGCAACTGCCTGAAAGTAACATTACTGTATGGCTAGTTGATATCCCTGAACTATTTTATCGTAACGGCGGCCCCTATTCTGCACCTGATGGTAACGACTGGCCGGACAATGCTGAACGATTTTCAACATTTTCAAAAGTAGTCAGCCAAATTGCCTGCGATCAACTCGACCTTAACTGGCTGCCGGATGTCGTACATTGCAATGACTGGCAGACGGGCCTAGTTCCCGCTTATTTGTCACAGCAACAAAAACGACCATCAACTATTTTCACCATTCATAATATGGCTTATCTTGGTCTATTTTCACATCAGGTATTTCTGCAACTAAAATTACCGGAAAACTGGTGGGCATGGAACATGTTGGAATTCCACCATCACTTCAGTTTTATAAAAGGCG
>JAOTSL010000140.1 GCA_029864945.1 Gammaproteobacteria bacterium | reverse complement strand
AATGCTCTTAATTTGTTCGAGTAGAGGAATTAGTTTTGGATTACTAATATACTCAATGATTGGTCCGTAGGTTTTCAGTAATGGTATAAAGCGTAGAAATGTTAACTCATCACCGAGCCCTTCTTCTCCAAGAATGAGTAAACGTTTGTTATTCAAATTTGTTATTGAAGGAATGTCAGTGAATTTTTTAGGCCGATGTACTAAGTTTTTCCAGCCTGCGGCAAAATCACCTTCGCCAAGATAAATAAGTGCAAGGTTGTAATATGCGCGAGATAATTCGTTTGAATTAGTCCCTGTTGAATTTATTACGTGACGGTAGTTGATAGCTGCATTCAGGTTTCGCCCTGTCTCTTGCAACAGTGAAGCTAGGTTTAGTCTACTTTTTATATGGTTTTCATTAATTGATAATGACTTGTTAAAGCAGTTGATTGCATCGATAGTGCAGTGGATATTTTTATAGACGATACCTAGATCATTCCATATGTCGGCATTTTCAGGTGCGAGATCGTATAATTTTTTCGCATACCTTTTTGATTCCAATTCGCAGCCAGATCCAGCGTAAAGACGTGACAGCGCAAGAATTGTGGCTGGGTCATTTTCAAATTTTTTATTTAATAAACCGTATTCAGCAAGGGCTTTTTTATATTGATGACTTTTTTCTAGTGCGCTTGCTAGTTGTGTTCGAGCAGGTCTGTTTTCTGGGTTTACATCACAGATTTTTCGATAAAGTGATATAGCTAGTTCATATTGTTGAACGTTTTCGTGGCTTGCAGCTAATGCAAACATAATGGAGATATTATTTTTTAATAATTTGTTTGCTGCACCCAAAAGTGTGACTGCAGCAGAGTAGTTTGCTGACTGATAAGCTATAACGCCGCGCAAATGAAGAGCAGTGGCATTATTCTGATCTTTTTTTAGTATCTGGCGACAAATAGAATCTGCCTCATCGAGCCTTCCTGATTCATAGAGTTTTGCTGCTGATTCTATAGAGTTAGGCATGAGGAAAAATGATTTCGTTGAAATAATGTATTAGGTGGAGCAGTTTTTATGCCGTGGTTTTGGATGATTATTTTTCCCTGGTTAAACAATATACGAAGTGATTTGTCTGGTGGAGTAATTGAGAGGTATTTGTAAGATTATGTATTTTATTCGTTTTTCTGATGGTTTTTCGTATAAAACACGCGACGAAATTTTGACATCTGTAAAACTTCGTGCTTTACTTAACTCTTAAAGGGAAAGTGGTAGCGAAAAACCTAGAATCAGCTCAAATAAGACTGAATTGCCGTGGTACCAATAGATGGACGAACGTAAAAACGTTAACCTATTGATATGTTGTTGAGAGTTTAATGAATGTGCGCGTAAATATTTTTAGTGAGGGAGTATTATGTCTAACCCATCAACGGTTCTAGTTATTGAAGAAGATAGTCAGAAGCGTCAGATTTATAAAAGTGTTCTTGAGTTTGTCGAGCAGGAAGGTCGAATCACCGACTGCAGGCATTGGAAAGAGACATTAACCCAGTCTAATACTATAAGTGCGATAATACTTGGTGACTGTGGATCGGATGAAACGCTTTTAAAAGTATTTAATGGGGTTAGGGAAGTTGACACCGCATTACCTATTATCCGCCTTGTTGATAAAAACAATAAAATCCCAAAAAACCAATCCGAAATAGAAGCTTCTGTTCAATCAAACTCGTTTATGAAGCTTGAATTACCTCTTAAATATGCTCAACTGACTGAAGTATTGCATCAGGCAACCGTGTTTAGCGCAAGCAAAGAAAAAACAGGCGAAACCCGGTCGGCAGAATTGTTCCGCAGCCTGGTAGGAAATAGCCGCAGCGTACGTAATGTACGTGAAATGATGGGGCAGGTTGCTGATTCTGAGGCAACTGTTCTAATCCTTGGTGAGTCCGGAACGGGTAAAGAAGTGGTTGCCAGAAACCTGCATTACAACTCTAATCGTCGAAACAAGCCATTTGTACCGGTTAACTGCGGTGCTATCCCTGCTGATTTACTAGAAAGTGAATTATTCGGCCACGAAAAAGGCGCGTTTACCGGGGCTATTAGTGCTCGTCAGGGGCGGTTTGAATTAGCTGAAGGCGGTACACTTTTTCTTGATGAAATAGGTGACATGAGCTTGCATATGCAGGTGAAAATGTTACGGGTTTTACAAGAGCGCACATACGAGCGAGTCGGCAGTAATAAAAGCATGAAAGCAGATGTGCGGATTGTTGCTGCGACGCATCGAAATCTTGAGCAATTAATAAAAGAAGGTCGATTTCGTGAGGATTTGTTTTATCGATTAAACGTATTTCCTATCGAAATGCCGCCTTTGTATGAGAGGCTTGATGATATTCCATTGTTAATCAATGAGTTAATCGCAAGAATGGAGGCGGAAAAGCGTGGTTCAGTACGTCTAACGCCAGCAGCAGTAATGGCATTGTGTCAGTACCGCTGGCCTGGAAATGTCCGTGAGTTAGCAAATCTTATTGAGCGGCTTATCATCATGTATCCTTATGGCGTGGTTGATTTTGCTGATTTGCCAGAAAAATTTCGTCCTAAAGGTAAAGTGGTTATGGCGGACGAAGTTGCTGAAGAAAAGGCATTTGTTGCTGAAGACTATGCAGTTAGTAATATGTTGTTTGACGATCAGGCAGCAGAGAGCCCTAGATTACCAAGTGAAGGGATTGACCTGAAAGAGCACTTGAGTAACCTTGAATTTAATCTAATCAAGCAGGCATTGGATGATGCTGGTGGTGTGGTTGCCCATGCTGCTAAAAGATTGAAAATGCGTCGGACTACATTAGTAGAAAAATTGAGAAAATATGGACTTCAGCGTCAGTCTGAATCGTCAGTTCTTTGACAGGCTCCAAATTAGTCTCTCCATCTCCTTGATTTAATTAGACATTGTTCGGCATAATTATTGCTCCACCACTTAGATGGGTATCTAGGTGGTGAGAGTAAAGTGCAAAAACTCAAAACAAACATTGAAGTTAATAAATCTAGCGATAAAGAGTCGCTGGAGATCGCATTCAATGAGTTTAATGCGTCAGCTGGTCAGCTGACGTCTACCCATCAAGAACTTAGCGCTAAAATTGAGCAGCTGACTCGTGAGCTATCTAGTGAACGAGCGAAGCATCAGCCTAATGATAGTCGACTATCTCATTTACTTTCTTCTTTGCCTGCCGGCGTTTTGGTGATTGATAATCGTGGTTGTGTACAGGAAGTTAATCCGGCTGCCATTGACTTGCTGGGCGGGGCATTCGGTGGGAAATTAGTAGGAGAATTGTGGCGACATATTATTGAGCGCACAATAGAGCCCAGTATTCATGCCGGACAGGAGTCACGACTAAAAGACGGACGTACGGTGAGTATGTCTACCTGTCCTCTGGGGAATGAGCCCGGGCAAATTATTCTATTAATGGATGTAACAGAAACACGTTTTTTGCAGCAATCCCTCGAACGACACCAGCGGTTATCTGCCATGGGTGAGATGAGCGCAAAAGTCGCGCATCAAGTTCGCACACCTCTGGCTTCAGCTTTACTCTATGTTTCTAATCTTAATAAAGGTAATTTGGCTGAAGCTGACCGAACCCGTTTTATATCAAAAGCTTTGGCTCGATTGCAGCACATGGAAAATGTTGTAGAAGATATGCTGTCATTTAGTCGAGTGGGTGAAATTGGGCAGGATATTGTTGCGCTTAGCGATCTAATTGATGAATTGCAAATCGCAATGGAAACTCATTTGGAATCATCCGGCTGTGTTTTGTATGTTGAAGACATGCCTGAAAACATTGCGATTTGTGCAAATCGAGATGCGCTATTAGGTGTATTGCAAAATTTAATATCTAACGCGATTCAAGTGACTGGAGAAGGTGGTATTTTCTCACTCTCTATTGAGCCTGTACAGCAGCATCACGGTATACCTTCTGTTGATATTCAACTAACAGATAATGGTCCCGGTATTCCAGAAAATAGTCTTGATAAAATTTTTGAACCTTTTTTTACAACTCGAGCACAAGGTACAGGCCTGGGATTGTCCGTTGCAAAAGCAGTGGTAGAAAATCATGGTGGCAGTATTTGGGTTGAATCTACTGGTAGCGACGGAACAACTTTTATTACGCGTCTGCCTATGATTAAGAGCGCAGATCTCAATGGTATAAGTCCAAAGTGATTATGTTTAAATTTCTTGTAATTACCCTATGTATTCATGAGTGGTTACTAAAAGTTACAAAGAATGAGGGAAGGAAAAACTGATGACCCAATCTAGCATAATGATTGTCGAAGATGACCATGACCTAAGAGAAGCGTTAGCTGATACATTAAAACTGGCAGGTTATCACGTGATTGAAGCCGAAAATGGTAACTACGCATTAAATTTGTTGGCAAACGAACATGTCAGCATGGTTGTGAGTGACGTGCAAATGGAAGGTATGGATGGGCATATGTTGCTCAAACGACTTAGGCAGGAGCATGCGGAAATACCTGTAGTGTTAATGACAGCCTACGGCACCATTCAAAAAGCCGTAGAAGCTATGCAAAGTGGTGCAAGTGATTATCTTGTCAAACCTTTTGAAGCGGAAGTGCTTGTCAACATGGTAAGTCATTATGTTGTTCCTGAAGATGAAAATTTGGAAATGATTGCGGAAGACCCTGTTACAAAAGAAGTGCTCAAATTGTCTCAGAGAGTGGCGGATAGTGATGCAACGGTGTTGATTAATGGTGAAAGCGGAACAGGAAAAGAAGTTTTTGCTCACGTTATCCATAATAATTCTAGTCGAAGTCAGGGGCCATTTGTGGCAATTAACTGCGCTGCTATTCCAGAAAATATGCTTGAAGCGATGTTATTTGGTTACGAGAAAGGCGCATTTACTGGCGCCTATAAATCAGCTCCAGGAAAATTTGAAATAGCCAATGAAGGAACCATCTTATTAGATGAAATATCTGAAATGGATTTGTTACTTCAGGCAAAATTATTACGGGTTCTGCAGGAAAAAGAAGTAGAGAGGCTTGGTGGGAATAAAGTTGTACCACTAAATATACGGGTGGTTGCTACAACTAATCGAAATATGAAAGAAGAAGTTGCTGCCGGCCGTTTTAGAGAGGATTTATATTATCGGTTGAATGTCTTTCCAATAACTCTTCCTGCTTTAAGAGACAGGAAGGGTGATGTGCTGCCACTAACCGAATTTTTAATGCGAAGACACATGGACGGCACTGGAAAGTCGATTCCAGTATTGGATGAAGGTGCGAAGAAAGCATTAGTATCACATAACTGGCCGGGAAATGTACGTGAGTTAGATAATGTTACTCAGCGTGCGCTGATATTACAGTCAGACGGCACAATTAGTGAAGAGCATATTATGTTCGAATCAGATCAAGTTTCGGCATCTGTTACTGCCGCAATACCTGAAATAAGAGCGGTGGCCATGGCAGGATCTGGCGTTGAGAGTTCGGGCGGTGTAATGGATTCAGATTTACTGGGTGATAATCTCAAAAATCAGGAATTCAAATTGATTCTCGATGCATTAACTATTTCAAATGGAAGCAGGAAAAATGCGGCTGAAAAATTGGGAATCAGTCAGCGAACATTAAGATACAAATTGGCAAGAATGCGTGACATAGGAATGGAAGTTCCAGCAGCGTACGGCAATTGAGGGTGGAGAAAAGCTAAATGAATAATATTAATATGAATAAGGCGTTGATAGAAATGCAGCGCATGGCAGCACAGGCGCAAATACAGCCTACTAAATCAATCAATATTACGCCATCGGAAGGGTCTCCTCAAAGTTTTTCAGAATTATTAAAAACGGCTGTCGATAGTGTCAATGAGGCGCAAACATTATCAGGAAAACTTAAAAAATCATTTGAAATGGGAGACCCGAAAGTTGATTTGCCTCAGGTGATGATGGCTAGTCAAAAAGCAGGTGTTGCTTTTAAAGGTATGCTGGAAGTTAGAAACCAACTTATGCAAGCATATAAAGATGTGATGAGTATGCCTGTGTAAGTGAAAAATTTGTTTGGACATGGTTTGAGTCCAGGAAAACCTCCTGTGAAACTGCAGTCAACTAGTTTTTAGGTTTTATAGCGATGTGAAGGTAGGTTAGAAGAATGGCTGTTGCAAGTGCAAATATTGAGAATCAACCGGAACAAAATTTATCCGCTACGGATTTGCCTGCAGGAATGCCCGTACCCATTAATAAGAATCAGGATGTCGATACTATCGAGGACGATGATAGTAATATTATTATTCATAGATTTAGATCTCTCTCCCGCCCGCGTCAATTGCAATTATTAATATCTACTGCAGCCATTATTTCTGTCATGTTTATAATCTTCACATGGTCTTCTGACCCGAACTATAAACTGTTGTATGGAAAATTGACCGTAGAAGCAGCGGGTGAAATCGTTGAAGTATTAAAACAGGAGGGTGTTGATTACTCGTTAGATAAAGATACCGGTGAGATTTTGGTGCCGTCAGATGTTTTGCATAAAACGCGTTTAAAGCTCGCATCTCAGGGGTTGCCTAAAAACGATGGTACTGGTTTTGAAATGCTGGAAAAGAGTAACGGTTTTGGTACCAGTCAGTTTATGGAGCAAGCACGTTATCACCATGCAATTGAAGGTGAGCTGGCCCGTTCTATTGCCGAACTTGATTCCATCGATTCGTCCCGAGTTCATTTAGCGATTCCCAAGCAATCTGTATTTGTTAGAGATAGAAAAGAACCTAGTGCTTCGGTGTTGATTAATCTAAAACCCGGACGAGCACTAGATGAAAGCCAGGTGATGGCAATAGTGCATATTGTTGCATCAAGTATTCCTGATCTGTCACCACGAAAGGTCACGGTTGTTGATCGAAATGGAAAACTGCTGAGTAAAAAAGAACTGACAGGCAATATGGCATTGTCAACGGCTCAATTTGATTACACTAAAAAGCTAGAAGAATATTACATTGAGAGAATAGAGCGAATTCTAATTCCGATTGTTGGGTTTGAAGGAGTAAGAGCTCAGGTAGGTACCGAAGTTGACTTTACCTCGGTTGAAAAAACACAGGAATCATTTAATCCAGATTTACCTGCCCTTCGTAGTGAGCACACTGTAAATGAAGAAAGTACATCTGGTGGGCCAGGTGGGGTTCCAGGGGCATTGACGAATCAGCCTCCTGGTCCGGCTAGTGCACCCGAAAAAAATCCTGGGCGTAATGGCAATGGATCCAGTGGGCCGTCACGAAAACATAAGCAGGAAACATTTAACTATGAGCTGGATAAAACTGTTAGCCACACCAAGCAGGCACCGGGTACTCTTAAGCGGTTAACTGTAGCGGTTGTTCTGGATGATCGTATCTTTTATGAGCCAGATGGCACTCTAGTCAGAACGCCACTAGCACCAGAAGAGATTGATCGTATTGAAGCTTTGGTTAAAGATGCAGTTGGGTTTGATGTATCGCGTGGCGACCGCATTAATATTATCAATACAGCTTTTCATGATTCACAAGTTGCTCCGCCACCACCAGTAGGATCTATATGGGAGCAGCCCTGGTTTATTGATATAGCTAAACAAGTAGTTGGGGTATTGTTAATACTCCTATTTATTGTGCTGGCCTTGAGACCGGTTATTCGAGAGTTGACGCATAAAGAAGAAATTGTTGAAGAAGAAATTGTGGAGGAGGAGGCCGCTGAAATTGAAGCGAAGAATGAGGAAAGTGGCGGGCTTAGTGAGACGCAATGGGAAGAGCTGGGTATCAGTTATGAAGAATATGAAAATATGCTTGCTACCTTACAGGAGCTGGCTGGTAATGATCCGCGAATAGTTGCTCAAGTTATTAAGACATGGGTCATGCTTGATGAAGAAGGTTTGTAGGGAGTTATTGTGGCAGAAAACGATGAATCAGGTGCTGGCGTAATACAGGATAAAAACAAAGATGATCTTACCGGAGTGGAGCGTGCCGCTATATTATTGTTAACACTTGGCGAAGAAGAAGCAGCGAATGTTATGCAACTTATGGAGCCGAAAGAGGTTCAGAAGATTGGTATAGCCATGGCTGGATTAAAAAGTGTGACGAAATTACAGGTCACATCGGTTGTTAAAGATTTTTATGAAATCGTACAAACTGCAACTTCGCTTGGTCTTGATACTGATCAATATATAAGAAATGTTTTAGTCAAAGCGCTCG
>JAOTSL010000139.1 GCA_029864945.1 Gammaproteobacteria bacterium | reverse complement strand
TTTCTGTGCCGACGACTATCAACTTGGTGCGGGTGACATCATTAATGTCACCATATATAACGAGCCGGATTTAAGCCTTGGCGATATTAAGATACCACCTCAAGGAAAAATTTCATTTCCCTTATTGGGCGAAATTAAAGTTAGCGGTTTAACCGTACGCCAACTAGAAAAACGTTTATATAAAAAATTAGTAAAAGGTTATTTAAAAAAGCCCAGTATCTCTATTAACATCGTTACCTACAGGCCATTTTTTGTCAGCGGCCAGGTAAAAAATCCAGGCGCATTTCCATACATCAATGGGCTCACAATCCAAAAGGCAATTTCAATTTCAGGCGGATTCACTGAGCGTGCATCAAAAGGGAAAATTATACTTATTCATGAAAAAGACAGTACTGAAAATAAAATTACTGATCTCAATCTGCCCGTTAGACCTGGCGATATCCTTCTAATTGGAGAAAGCCTTTTTTAATGGTGATGTATGGAAAATAAATCGAATTTCAACGAGCGAAACCCCAACAATACAATCCAATCAAGCGATGACGAAATTGATGTCGCATTGTATCTACGTGCTTTTTACCGCTATAAATGGGGGATATTAAGCATAACATTGTTATCTGGTGTGATTGGGCTGCTTGTCGCATCCAATCTTGTACCAATGTACCAGGCTAAAAGTAGTTTGTTGATAGAGTCCCAAAACAAAGTCAACGAAGTTCAATTGTCACCGTTACTACCAGAATTAAATTTAAATTCTTTTAGAAGAACCCAGGTTGATCTTTTACGTAGCCGGACACTCGCCGAACAAGTCATAAAAAAACTAAATTTAGAACCAAATGAAAAACCTGCACATACAGAATTAACCATATTTCAGTCTTTACTGGACAGCCTAAAAAAAACGGTATTGCAGGACAATAAAAAACCCGTAAAAATAGATCACATTAGTTCTTTTTTAAGTAATCTAAACATCATTGAAGAAAAAAAGAGTGAATTAATATTTATTCAGTATCAATCCGCCGATCAAAATATTGTTTCAAAAGTTGCAAATGAAATTGCAGATAGCTACATCCAGATGATACAAAAAGAACGAGAGATAACCGAAAAACAAAACATATCGTGGTTATCCAAAAAACTGGAAGAAGTCAGGTTAAAACTGGTCGACTCACAAGCAAAACTGGAAAGCTATCAGGAAAAAGCACAAATACAGACCACTGCGGACGAACAACGTATAAAAGACCGTAGAATTGACAAAATTACGCAAGAGCTTATCAATGCGAGAACGCGCAAATCAGATGCAGTCACACGCTTCACCCAGATTAAAAGCCTGGTAAAACAAAAAGGTAAAAACTCAGTTCTTGCTATTGTTAAAGAACCTTATACAGAACGGCTCAGAGAAGAAGAGTCAAAACTAGAACGAACTGTTAAAGAACTGTCAACCAGATACGGTGACAAGCACCCGAAAATTATCGCTGCTAAATCAGATTTAAAAATTGCTAAACGTCAAATAGCTAAAGAAGTTGACAAAATATTGCTAAACGCCAAAAGAGAATACGATTTGGCAGTAGCAAATGAAAAACAAATGCAACAACTCTACAATGAGTTATATAAAAGAACGAATACTGTAAAAGGTGTTACTAAAAAAGCTAAAGAATTTGGTTTGTCAAAAATGGAGCGTGAGGTTTCAACCAACAGGGAGCTATACAATCTATTATTAGTGAAATTGAAAACCACCGATATTAATAAACGCGATGAATTACAAAATGTAAAAATTGTAGATCGCGCAACTAAGCCAACTAGACCATTTAAACCAAACAAAAAACTCGTTATCATTTTATCAATTGTTGTCGGTTTGATGTTAGGTGTTTTCGTCGCGATGATTCGAGTTTCGCTTGATAAGACATTCAAAACAATTGATGATGTGAGAGAAATGTTAGGCATACCGATTTTAGGTATAGTACCGAAAATGCGTCCATCATACATGAAAAAATATCGCCTTGAACATTTAGTGAAACTACAACCAAGATCTACAATTGCCGAAACATTTAATAACATACGAACAAATATTATTCTTGGCAAGAACAACGCTGATAATAAAACAATTCTCGTTACATCCTCAATTGCATCAGAGGGTAAAACAACTATCAGCTCTAATCTGGGAATGGCCCTTTCATTACTCGGTCCCACATTAATTATTGAAGCCGATGCCAGAAAACCCCGTTTTAAAAGAATGCTCCACTTGCCTTGCCAAGGTGGACTACTTGAATACCTTGGCGGGAAGCATTCACTTAAACAATCAGTGGTGCGGGATCCTGACTTAACCAACTTATACACTATGCCAGTCAATGCAATTCCTGCTCACCCAGCCGAGATATTTGCCAGCGCCCAATTTGGCGCCTTACTTAAACAACTAAAGAAAAAATTTAAATACATTGTTATCGATAGCCCCCCACTATTGCCCGTAAGTGATTCATTGCAAATCGCACAACATGTAGATGGGATCGCATTAGTAATTGGTGCCGAATCAACAACTCGGCAGTGCGCAAAAGAAGCGCTAGATCGCCTAAAACGCTTAGACGCACCTGTTATGGGTGTCATCTTATCCCAGGTTACGTTAAAAGAGCTTTCCTCCTACGGATATTATGGCTATGGGTACGGTAGTTATACTGGCGATGACTCAGGCTCAGTTGCTTAACTTGATTACGCGCTATGAAAATTGTGCATTTGCTTAAAACCTCACTACTCTTACTTATTTCAGGGATACTTTTATGCTGGGGTATAGTAAATGTTTACATCGAATTTGCTCACCAAGTCCCACGTCAAACCATGGAATACTGGAACTGTATTGGAAAAGTCGATAACCAAGATAGTTGGCGCCATCAAGCATTCATTATGGATCAAATGGTTCACCTTTCGCCTTTCGATGCCCAAATTCACACTGATATTGCACGGCTTTATGAGTGGCAGGCGACTAATGGTGAGGCCTGGTCAGAAAATGCGTTAACCGCCCGAGATAATGCCATCCGCCACTTTAGAAGCTCCACAGAACTCAGCCCTACAAGAGCAAACGGCTGGATAAATCTTTTAAAATCAAAATCTATCAACCAGCAATTTGGTGGAGAAGTAATACGTGATTTTTCTAATGCGCTTCGCTATGGAAAAAACCAAACAGGGATTCAATCTCAATTAATTTGGTTGGGCCTAGGTATGTGGGATTCACTGGATGAACCAAACAAACTGGAAACTAAAGAGCTTATTAAGAGATTACTCGAATCACATAAAAAGAAACATTACATACTCACGACGGCATTTCGCTTCAACTGGGTAAATGAGTTAAAGAAACTCACAGCTGACCCTCAATTACTCGCACAAATAGATCATCTAGAAAATAATCCCAGTGCTTTGGCTAAGGCGCTGTCGCCACAAACAAGTCAAACCGAATGCAGAATATGAATCGCATGAATAAACAAATTGAATTAGCTATGTTTATACTACTCGGCTTACTCGTTATTCTAATACCGATACCTTACGGAAGTAATCGCCCATGGGCACTCGCTCTAATTGAAACTAGCGTTTTTTTGTTGGCTTCATTCGTCATTCTCAATAATGCTATAAATAGAAATACGTCAACTCCGAGTTCCGACCATATTAAAAACCTTATATATCTTTTTTTGACCTGGGTTACATACCAAGTAACGATGGTAATTCCAATTCCCATTGACCTACTCCAAATATTAAGTGAGCAACGATATGAAAATCACTTTGCCACTTTTCCAAATTCCACCAATAAATATTTGAGCCTCAGTTATGACCAATATACTTCAGTAAAAACATTAATTTCAAATCTGACTTTCATCGCTATATTTTTTGCCACTTATCATCTCGTCAACACTCAGCAACGCTTAAAAATCCTGTTGTGGATATTTGTTGTAAGTGGCCTCGGGCAGGCTTTATACGGCATTATTGAAATGTATAATTTTCAACATTCTGTTGGAGCTAACACTTTTGTAACGAGCTCACACACCATTTCTGGCAGCTTTATCAACCGAAATCACTTTTCGTCATTTATTATTTTTGCCATTGCCGCCACTTCTAGCCTGATTATGATATCTAGCCATTCAAAGACTTTTGAAACAAATCCAAGTTTTTTCAAAAGTATCATGTCAAAATTTTTAGACTATCGTTTTCATTTAAAACTGTATTTATTCGTGTTTATCTCTGCATTGCTTTATTCACAGTCCCGCGGTGCTGAACTTGGGCTAATTTTCGCCCTTATTTTTGGACTAGTAGTCTTTCTATTTAATCGTCGCAATAAAATAAATAAGATTCACAAATTACTTATTTTTTTTCTTCCAGTAGCTTTATTCGTAGCTTATATGGCCAACGAAGGATGGTTAAATCGGTTTCAGTTTATTGTTGATAATGCACCACAACGTTTAATTATATGGGAAACAAGTCTTGAGATATTTTATGACTATTGGTTAACAGGTGTAGGCCCAGGAAATTATCAGTATTTGTACCCAATGTACCAGCAATTTGGAGCCGAATATTTCGTTGATCATGCTCATAACGACCCGCTTGAGTTATTGGTTGAACAGGGGATAATTGGTATGATTTTGCTAGCCCTGCCTCTATTCTACATAATGCTAATTCTTGCTAGACATATTGTTAAAAATAGAAGTATCACCACTATTGCCACCCAAATCTCCACATTAGTTGTCGTGACAGCTGTGTTATTACATTCATTTGTAGATTTCATATTTCAGATACCCGCATTAGCAATCTATTTTTATATGTTTCTTGCGTTGGCTCTACGAGCCTCTCGGGAGTAAACGCAATATAGCCAACTTACCGCCGCTAAAACGGCTTAACTATTTATCAAATAAGCCGAAATAGATAGATACCCACTAATGAAAAAAGACTGTTCAATATGACAACTAAATCACACTTCTCAAAATACGTCATTTTTCTGATAATCGTAATAACCTTTCCTACATTGAGTTTTGCTGCTGCAGGGAAAGTTGCATTTGTCCTAGGTCAAGTTGATAAAAAAGATGAAAATGGCGTTATTTTTAGCGTCAATAAACAAACTATATTTGAATCCAGCGATATTATTATTACAAAAAAGAATGGGCAGTTAATGCTTATCATGGCTGATAAATCAAAAATTACAATTCGTCCAAATACAACATTTCATATAAAAGATTATTCCTATCGAGGAGACACTAAAACAGATAAAAGCCATTACAATCTAGTTAAAGGTGGTTTTCGTTATGTTACAGGTAAGATGGGTAAGACAAATAAATCCAGTTTCAAATTAAAAACCGCAATAGGAACCATAGGCATTCGAGGAACCGATTTTGAAGCAAATCTTTGCGATCAAAATTGTGATAATGACAAAGGCCTGTTTGTTAATGTAGTTAGTGGTGGTGTTTCCTTGAATAATAGCGGTGGTTCAATCAATGTGGAACCAGGTAAAATTGGACATATTGAGAGCAGCACACTAACACCTACACCCACGAATAAACTCCCCGACATCATGACTATTGGTGACTCGACAAAGACCAACACAAAACACGCTACGTCAGAAGAACAAATAGTTTCAATTGCACTTAGAAAATACACAAACATCTAAAAACTCCACCATTGGGGAACTTGTTATTGCTGGCCTAAGCAACGAAGTCATATTAGGTGGGTCCGATAGAGTAGGAATAGAAGCCGCATTAGTTGTAGAGGCCTTAATACAAAATGGTGTAGATTCTAGCACGGTAATTAGGGTTTCTATTGAGAGGTTCCCTGAGCAAACAACTAATATATTAACCATGGGTATTGCCACGCGTGCCATTGATACTCAGCAAGCAAATAAATTGGGCAAAGAAAGCGGAGTAAATGCAGAAAAAATGAAATCAGTTGTCACAACCGGCAAATTACTAAGACCACCAACCGTTAAAGACCCAACAAATACTGAACTTAAAAAGCCTCAAACTCAAAAAACAGAAGGGAGTAGTGACCCCAGCCCTAAGAAAACTGTACCCAAACGGGTCGACCCTCAACTCATTCCTAAAGATGGAAATGAAGGCGGGCCGGTACCCAGCCCGTCATAGGTGCGTTCTAATTACCGTGGGTAATTAAACTTAATGTGCTTCGTCCCAGTTATCGCCCACTCCGATATCTACAATTAAGGGCACGTTTAACATCGCAGCTGTTTCCATATTTTCGCGAATATTTTGTGTAACCATTTCAAGCTGATCTTTTGGCACTTCAAATACCAGTTCATCGTGCACTTGCATGATCATTTTAATGTCAGGATTATTTTCCCTATCTAACCATTGTTGGGTCTTAATCATCGCCATTTTAATGATGTCTGCCGCACTTCCTTGCATAGGTGCATTAATCGCCGTACGCTCTGCATATTGACGTCGCATGGCATTGGATGCATTTATCTCCGGTAAATATAATCGACGTCCGAACAGGGTTTCAACATAGCCCTGTTGTCGTGCATGCTCTCTTGTTTCTTCCATGTAAATCTGTACACCAGGATAACGTTCAAAATATTGGTTCATGTATGTTTGCGCTTCACCACGCTCTATACCCAATTGACGCGCCAGTCCAAATGCTGACATGCCGTAGATCAAACCAAAATTAATGGCTTTAGCACGACGACGCTGCTCTGTAGATACGTCCTCAAGAGAAACTCCAAAAATTTCTGCTGCTGTAGATTTGTGAATATCTTTTCCTTCTTTAAACGCCGACAACAAACCTTCATCACTGGACAGATGCGCCATTATGCGCAGTTCAATTTGTGAATAATCAGCTGCGACGATTAGACAATCTGCAGGCGCAATGAACGCTTGCCTAATACGTCGACCTTCGGCACTTCGAATCGGAATATTTTGTAAATTTGGATTAGTTGAAGACAAACGACCTGTTGCAGCAACCGCTTGATGATAGGATGTATGAACACGGCCGGTTTTTTCATTAATCTGTTCTGGCAATCGATTTGTATATGTCGATTTTAGTTTGCTAAGACTTCGATGCTCAAGAATAAGCTTGGGTAACTCATAATCTAACGCCAATTCCTGCAGCACTGCTTCGGCAGTTGATGGCTGGCCCTTAGGTGTTTTCTTTAATACTGGTAATTCCAGCTTTTCATAAAAGATAGTTTGAATTTGTTTTGGCGAGCTCAAATTAAATTCCTCACCTGCAACCTCGTATGATTTTTTCTGTAATGCATCCAGTTTTATCGAAAGTTCTTCGCTTTGTATTTTTAATAAGCCTGCATCGACCAGAACGCCATTTCGCTCAATGCTAGAAAGAACAGATACCAATGGCATTTCAATATCACAAAATACTCTTTTCTGTTTTTCAAGCTCATTTAACTGAGCCCAGAGAGTTTCATGCAATCGAAATGTTATATCTGCATCTTCCGCCGCGTATGGCCCAGCCACATCTAGCTCAATTTGATTAAAGGTTTTTTGTTTTACACCTTTACCTGCAACATCTTCGAAATGAATTGTTTCCTGTCCCAGATATTTTAAGGCAAGCGAGTCCATATCATGACGTGTTGCAACACTATCCAAAACGTAGGATTCCAGCATGGTATCAAACTCAATTCCCTTTAAATGAATATCGTAGTTTGCCAATACGCTCATATCGTATTTGAGATTTTGCCCAACTTTTTTTCTGCTCTCATCTTCAAGGAGCGGTTTTAATTTATTTAGTACCCAGTCTCTATCCAATTGTACTGGTGCATCCTCATAATCATGTGCAACAGGTACATAGGCTGCTTCACCTGCTTTAACAGAAAATGAAACTCCAACAATTTCCGCATTGATATAATCAAGACTTGTAGTTTCTGTATCAAACGAAAAGAGTGATGCCTGATTTAATTTTTTCAGCCAATCTTCAAATTCATCCTCTGTAAGAATAATTGTATAATCAGTTTCGGTTTTGTTAGCAACATTTTCTGCCTCAGGTATTTTATTTTCATTGCCTGAAGTATTCTTTACAGCTTCTTCAGTATCTAATTCTCGATACCAGGTTTTGAATCCGTAATATAAAAACTTTTCCTTTAATATTTCTTTATCTGGAGCATGCATAACCAGATCTTTTGCGTGCAATTCCATTGCTACATCACATTTTATCGTTGCAAGTTTATAAGAAAGAGGTAATAGCTCGAGACT
>JAOTSL010000138.1 GCA_029864945.1 Gammaproteobacteria bacterium | reverse complement strand
GGGACCGAAATTGGAACCGGCGTAACACAGCTGTGTTGTAAAACTGGCATCGCTGAAAATTGTCAACGTAATATCATTTGATGGTTGATCGACAATAACGTGATACTGACTGTTGATGTCGACCGTCACTGAGTAATAACTGCTGGAAAAATCCGTCAGATGGCGCTGATCAACCGGCAAAGCCGTGGTTGAATCATAAGGCGCCGTACCCAATACAACGGGTGTAATGGCATCGCCTTCGGCAAGGAACATAATATCCGAATCACGACGAACATTAAAGCTACCACTAACTTGATATTGATTTACGTTAATACTGCAATCCAGTGTTTCTACACACAGGGTGATATTGTAATTGCCGTGAATTACACCTCCGATGGGATCATATTGATCAACTATTATTGAACCGTTACTATTTATTCCATCAGTAATATAGTTAGTTGATGCTGTATTGTATTTTGCAGATGCATCAATATTTATATTGTATGTTCCTGTTACGTTTAATCCGTTAAATGATAATGTCAGAATATCATCGTAATTTGAGATGCCTGTGTTATAACTTTTCTTTAACGTTATTTGTGTTTCTGCGCCTCCTAATGCGGTCTGATCATAAATCGCAGAAATGAAACGATCCGTACTTAAGCCTGCTTGGCTGGTTTCATAGTATGTTGTTAAGGGGTTGCCGTTTTCGCTTAAACTAACGGTATTTTTTACGATATTTAAATCATAAAACGCGCCTTCGCCCACACCTAAATAATCAACACGTACATACAGTGCTGTTTCACTGGTAGTTAGCAAACCACAACGCTCGCTCGCTATACCTAAATGATCAGAGCTACACAATAAATTTGTAAAGTTGGCATCAGAATAAACATATAAAGCGACATTGTCAGAAAGCGTATTAACTTCAAATATATAATAGCTGCTCGCTTGAGCTGTAATCGAATAATAACTACTGAAACCACTGACAACAGTATGCAAGTTATTGCCTGCCATACCATTATACGGAATTGAAATAAGATCAAGGGGAGTAACAATATCGCCTTCTTGTAGGAATGGAATAATGGTATCTCTGGCAACAATAAATTCTCCAGACAGTGAAATTTGATTAGCGAGAACTGAACAATCCGTCGCTACTTCACAAAGTAAAAAGCTATAGCTACCTTGGATAACGTCGCCAGACGCGCCGTAATAATCAATTGTTATAGTGCCATTTGCTATTGCATCTGCATCACTATAAACAACGTTATTTGACACAAAACTGGCTGACGCATTATTACCTAGCGTAAATGAACCAATATTATCCGCAGTATCAAAACTGAATGTTAACGTATTAAGATAAGCGGCCTGACCGGTATTGTAATTTGATTGGACGGAAACATTTGTTCGCTTATTAGGCTGAACAGTATAATCAATAATTGACGAAATCGTTGCGTGGTTTTGAGCAGATGGTGCGTCAACATGACTGTAATAATTTGCTACTGAACCATTGGTGGAAATGCTTACTTGTCCTGAATTAACCAGTAAATCGTAATTCGCACCTTCTACCAGATCCGCATAATTTAAACGAATAAACAGGGTGGTGGGTACACCGACTACACCGGAACAACTTCTATCAAGCGATGCAATATTAGTGTCCGTACACAATAATTGAGTAAATGCCGAGTCACTGTATACGAATAGATCCACTTTTCCGTCAGCATTTTTTACACTAACATCAAAAATTGAATTTCCAGAAATAGAAATACTGTAATAACTTGATGCAGTAGATGAAATAAGCTGCTTATCATCCGAAATCAAACTATCATAACTGCCTGCACCCAGACTAATCGGACTTTGAAGTGTTCCGGTAGATTGAAAAGCAATGTCTGCATCGAGGGATGCAATCATATTGCCGTAAAAGTAGCGTACATTGGAAGGTACACTGCAGTCTGAGTTTTCCAGACAAAGTGAAAAATAATATGAAATATTAAATTTCCCACCTGACTGTGCAAATGAATGAATAATTAAAGTGCCATCATTTGCCGTCCCTGTACTTGTATAAACCAATTGGCCTGTACGATAAAAAGCAGTGAAACCGGTGTTTAACTGCTCGACACCAGCTGTTGTCGCAATTGTTTGAATACCGAGCTCTTCGTTAAACTCACCAGTTGCGGGGTTTAAGCTTTTCTGAATAGAAAATGCCATTGCACCATTTGGTAAACGGGTTCTATCAAAATTAGCGGAAATTGAAATATCTGTTGCTAGGCCTGTTTGAGTCGTCTCTACAACAGCGCTGTCATATCCGCCATCAGTTCCAAAAGAAACGTAATCAGCATTAGTTATTGGAACAGCTGTTGAATTGCATAACCCTGACTCTTCAAAAACTAGATTGGAATTTAAACCTTGGTAAGCGCGAAGGTTATTGTTACGAAAGCGAGTGATTTCATTGGGTAGTAAAAATGTAGTTGGCAAAATACTTGAGTTCACTATGGTTGATCCATTAACCATGTTGTCAATTTGGCAATCAATATAATCTTCGCTAAAAAGTGAAAGAACATCAAAGTCAAACGACGATTTATTCATGGAAATAGATATGGAGTTTAGTAATAACGCGTAACCACCCAAATAAAGGCCGTAATATTTTTCATTAGCTGTTGCTGTGACGGATGTATTTTGTGAATGATAAGGAATAGTCGTAAATGGATCAAAACCAAAAACGTTAGTAGCCTTGGTCTTTTGTTTGGTAAAAACCTCGATAAAACCGCCTGTTTTTTCCAGCTGTGACATGACTTGAGTTACTAATATATGCGTTATTAGATTACTCGTAACTGTATTTTTACCTGGCTCCAATATGCTGTAGATAGCCTGACCGGTAGTTAGAAGAATATTTCGTTTTTTAGTTAAATCTGTCTCTGTATCGGAATTATCAAAATAGTTACCATTTGTAATCTCAACCAAATAGTATTTGTTTGAGATTAAACCTGATGTTGACCAGACTCCCTCTGCATCGGAGCTTTCTTGAATCAATGAAGTTAAAATTTTTCGTCCGCGACCGTCAAGTTCATAAAGATTAATTTGTGCATTTGTTATTGTACTTTTTGCGGTAACAATACGAGTTTCAGTTAGTTCGTTCGATATTGGTTCTCCGGGTGAGTTTGAGTCCTCCTCAACAAAACATCCGTTTAATAAGAGCGAGATGAAAACAAGAATAATTGATAAAAATTTACCATTTTGATGTAATCTTTGAATATAATACATCATGGTTTTTTCTCAAACGCGGCGACGCCGGAAACGCGGGTGTTTATTTGATTGGGACTTGCTTCCAACTGATAACCAAATGCGGCACCGCTAGGTATATTTGAGCCACTTTCTATCGGCTGTACAAACTGCCCGGCCGCGGCACCAGAGCCATTGCTTTGTTGTCCGCTCAATGAATCTACCACTATCACTGACATATTATTAGTTGTAAAACTACCGTCGGTATTCAGCGAAATATTATTATCTTTTGCTTGCCATACCTGATTATTAATACCCAAATTTATTTCAGCGGTCACGTTTTGAGTTAAAAAGTTTGCTGTTAAATTTGCACTACCAAGTACGCCAATATTTCCGAAATTATCCGTTGGATCCGTATTTCCCTTAAGAATATAGTTTGCGCTTCCGGTTAATGGCATCACCAAAGCTTCTTGGTTTTGCTGACCCACTATCCAGTGAACACTCTCGGCATTTAACGCGTGTGATTGAGGGTTTAATTCGTCTATGCCGTTAATAGTATGAGATAGTTCACCATCTGACCATCGACCCCAGTTTAATCCCGTATCAGTATCACCACCAAAATTTTTGGTCGTACTCGTATTTTTATTAACGTTAAAAGAGGCCGTTCCGCCAGAAGAATTTTCCACTCTATTTTTTATGCTTAGTAATTCATTGTCTGCACTCATTCTGTTGATAGAGACTTCATCGTTTTGTGAAATGTAGTTACCTGAGGGTAGGTGTGAGCCAGTGCTGCTAACAATGAGTTTTGTAGGGTCAATTACTTCCACAGTTTCAGTAATTATTGTTTCATGAGTTGGAAACGTTCTTGGCTCTGGAATCGGCTCTGGAATTGGTTCTGGAGTAGGTTCCTGAGGTGCGCTTGTATCTGAGGTATCAGTATTTTCTTCGGCAGGCTGATCATCCTCCGGAGCAGGTGCATCATTTGTATTTGTAGGCTCAGCAATGGCAATAAGTCCATCTCCTATTCCCTGCTCATCTAGTGTGTCCAACCGACCTTCAACTAAGGTTCCGATTTCTGAGTCACTGTTAGTTCCCGTAGTTTCAACTTGTGTGCTGTCAGTTTGGGTTGTGTCGCCTTGAGGTTCAGTTGCCCCCTGATCAGAGGTCTCTTGACTATTTTGGGTGTCGGTAGTACTTTCTTCCTGCGTATTTTCTGGTTCTGTCGTTGATTCCGACTCGGATCCTGCCTTATCTTCTGAATCTGCGTTCGGTTCAGAGTCGGCCTGTTCTTCGGTCTTTTTTACATCTGATGATTCACTATCGTCACTTACATTGTCCGTCGTTTTATTTTTCTCTTTATTTTCCTCTTCATTTTTCTTAGAGTCGTCTTTCTCTTCGGTGTTAGTTTCGTCTTTTGACTCCTCATCAGTTACTGAATTTTCATCGGTTTCTTTTTTGTCCTTTGAATCTGAATTTTCCGACTTAGAATCTTTTGAATCAGACTTTTTCTCATCATCTTTCTTTTTAGAGTCACTTTTTTCTTCCGATGATTCTTTCTTTTCTTTCTCTTCTTTTTTATCTGACTTTTCTTTTTCTTTTTCTTTGTCTTTTTCCTTATTTTCGTTGGATTTTTCACTTGTTTTTTTCTGAGTTGACGCTGGTTTTTCAGATTTAGTCCGATCAAACATCAAAAAACTTGGTGGGGCAGGGATCCTTTTAGGCGCGGAGTTAGGGCTGGCAACATGACCGTATTGTTGACTGGCTAAAGAGGATTCGCCAGCTTGATTCTTAAGTGATACTCCGCCGCTCACCACGCCTACATATAATCCATTATCTACTTTTTGGGCCGAGGTTCCAGGGCCTCGTCCTCCGCAGTCTGAATTACATAACATAACTGTATAGTCTGTACCACGAATACCAATTGTGCCCATAACTGTGCTTAATTTGTAGCTACTCTTATTACGCTTTCCTATTTGTCCTGTGACTGACCGAAATCCACCTTTAACGAGTTTAATATAGCTTTTATCTTCGGCGGTATTTTTTTTATAAACATATTCTTCGAGAACAAACTGGCTGTTAGGCCTAACAGAAATTAGCGCATTATCAATCATGCGAATTTGAACCTGAGATTTTTTTGTGGTAATTATTGTATCGCCGTTATTTACACTATCGCCTCTACGTAAATTAGACGTTGCCCCATCAATGCTTTTAACTTGTGATTTTCCTATAGAAAAAATAACCTTTCCTGCAATATCTGCATAGGCGTAAACTGGGTTTAGACAAAAAATCAATATCAAAGAAAACAAGCATACAATATGCTTTATGGTCGTTGATGAGTTACTGATATCTGTTTTTAAACTCATCGAAACAGCCACTTTAATACGGTTTTAAATTCATAGCGATTAAAGGTATAAAGTTCGATTGAGGACTTACTTGAACTGTACAAACCACCAATTACCAGATTCATGTTTTTTCGAACAGGCATGTCTGCAGAAAAATCTATAGCGTTTAATCTCTCACGCCTGTTAACTCCATTGAATGTACCGCTATACGCTGTGTTTGTAACGCTTGCCGTAGCCTTCAACATTAAAGGAATTTTAAATTTTACTTTTTTATTTAACGCTAGCCGAACACTACTAAAATTTTTCCCGTAGGGAGAGTCAGGATCAACTGTTTCTGCTTTTCCAGCAGAGAAGGAAATAACAGAGTTTGGCGTTGTTGTTTTATTAGATGTTGAATTAAAGTTGACTCCTAGGATAAACTGGTTTGCGTCTCTAATCGAGCCTTCAGGATTTGCCCTAAACATTGATACATTCGTCATTAATCCAAGACTCTGTCCATCTTTAGGTTTTGAAGAATACTGAGCGATTCCAGCCATGTTTCGGCCACTGTAGTTACCCGTTACGTAGGCTTGAAATAATTGTGCATTCACGACAAGCTGACCAGCACTTAATTTTTGAATGTATCCACTTCCTGCGACAATACTCATATTGTTTACAAATCTTGTATTAAAATTATCTCTTTGAGAGTACCCCATGCTATATGTCACTATTTTCTTTTTACTCAGTGATGAAATAAAACTGAGGTTCGCCGAAGTGCCAACATAGTTCGATGGCTTCCGACGGCTGTTATCGTCTAAATCTATTCCCAGATAATTATCTATAGTAGGTGCGCTATTTGAGTTTGAATCATAACCAGCAGTAACGTTCATGCTTATGTTTTTCGTTGTCTTACGAACATGCTTGCGTTGTTTCATATTTATATTGCTAAGATATAGATTGATAATTTCCTGCAGTCGTGTTGAAGGGTTGTATTGAAATATTGACTGAAACTCCTGCTTAGCTTCCTTCATTTCCTCCAATTTGTAATACGAGCGAGCAAGATCCATCTTCGCACCCACAAAATCTGGTTTGACGGCTACTGCTCTTTGTAAGGCAAATACGGCATTACTTATATCCCCGATTTCCATGGCGGAGATACCTAACATGTAGTCATAAGCGGGTTCACCGGCTTTGCTAGATTCAAGTGGTAGAAGCATTTTGTACGCTTCATCCGCACGATGTTGTCTTATTAATTCATTTGCTTTATTAAGTAGTTGAGTATCTGACTGTGATGCGGCCAAGAGCATTGAAGGCAATAGTAGCCACAATAAGCTAATTGCTTTTATACAGTTCGATGAGTTAAGTTTGTAATTCCTCAAAATAAATCGCATTGCTCTTGTATATATGAATCAGTTAGTTATCCTACTTAAATCACCAATAATATAGTTGTGGTTAATTTAATCTTAAGTTGAATGTTACGATTATCCGGTTGACTAACGTAGCAGCAGACTTACGGTGGTTTATTTTGTGGTACGTACACCCCGTTTCCATATAGCGACAATAATTGATGGTTCCTTAAGGTAATCGAAAATTAAACTTGGAATTGCGATATCAACTTATTTTTCTGGTTCGGATCTGAGCTATTAACAATAATAAATCAACTGGCATATCTTTCTAAGATTAAAAAATTGGGCGTGATTTTTTCTCCGAATATAAAGAGAACTTTATTCCCGCCGATGTATTAATATTGCTAATAATCGTCTGTAACGAGTGTAATTTATGTCTAGATTTTCTTCCGTTTATTTAAAAGTATTTTTGCTTAGTGTATTGTTGCTTTCTCAAGGGTGTACCATTTTGCGTATGATAGAGCACGATGGTATGAAAAATCCTGAGTTAGTTTTTATTGACTACAAGATAATTGATGTCGGTATGAAAGAGGTAAAAATCGACTTTAACTTCACTGCCGATAATCCAAATGAATACAATATAGAGACGTTTTATGTTGATTATCAGTTTTTCATAAAAGAGCAACCTGTAGCGCGAGGTTATTCTATTAAAATGGACTTGATTCCAGAAGGCGTTAGTCAGGTGACTATACCTATGGCTTTAAGTTATGAAAATTTTTATGAGACGGTCGGTACACTTGCCGGACTTATTCAGCAGGATAAGACATCGGTTGATGCCAGGGTCGATATTATTATTTATGGTGAGTATTTTATTGCAGAGGCTTTCAATAAAACTTTTACAAAGTTTTACAGCTATCAGCACTCCTTAAATATGGAAATACCTTTACCTGAAGTTTCAGTCGAATCAGTTAGTGAAATGGTTACAGACAAATTAAACTCATTTTTTGGAGATTGAGCGAGTTTCGGTGGTATGTGGGTTCTGCCACTGCATTCGGTCGTTAACCTATGTGAGATAGAGTCTAAAAATGGAGGTTTTTTATTGATTTTTCTGGATTTAATACTGTAACTTTTGCCTATAATTGAGTAACCGCTCCTATATACAACTTCCCTGCATTATTCGTTTGTCACACTTAATATGGCATAAATACAAATTACCCTGTGTTTTTACAAATTATTCACACGCACCTCGTATTATATATGTAACTTAACTATGACACTGCAAACAAGCAAAGTGAAAGGTGAAATATGAAAACATTATTTATCGCGTGGGTAGTA
>JAOTSL010000137.1 GCA_029864945.1 Gammaproteobacteria bacterium | reverse complement strand
AAACTATTCATTGTCATCATTACTTTTTGCGAGTTCTTTTATTCCTTTTAAACCCTGTAATCCACCTGTGTGTATCGCAACAATAGTTGAACCTTTGGGGAAAAAGTCTTTATCGACTAAATCAAATATTCCATAAAATAATTTTGCGGTATAAATAGGTTCGAGCTGTATTGAAAATTCACGTTTAAAATCATGAATAAAATCGATGAGCGTTTTATTATATTTTGCGTAACCACCAAAATGATAATCCAACACCAGTGACCAGTTTTTAACTTCACTTTCTTTAATCAGGCCTAATACATCCCCGTACATCCAATCAGCATTTTTTAACACTGGAAAACCCAACGTTTTAGCATTCTGTTTACTTCTGCCTAAATTTTCGCCTTTGATTAGGCCAGCAACTGTGCCACCGGTTCCGCAGGCGGTACAAACATAGTCTCGCTCCGGCACTGCCTCATCAAGTTCATCAATAATCTCTTGCACACCTTTGATGGCGAGGTCATTGGTTCCGCCTTCGGGTATATTATAAAAATCCCCTAACTTATTTTTCAAGCCCTTAATGAAATCTAATTCTGATTTTTTTCTGTAATCCTGCCGGGTAACAAAATGCAAAGACATGCCACAGGATTGTACATATTCAAGTGTTGGGCTCAAAATAGGCGCGCGCTCTCCTCGGATAACGCCAATGGTTTTAAATCCGAGTAACTTACCCGCTGAAGCAACCGCGTGAATATGATTAGAGTAAGCCCCACCAAAAGTCAGCAAGGTTTCTTTATTTTCCCGTTTAGCCTGCAGCAAATTGTATTTTAGCTTGCGCCATTTATTACCGGTTAATTCAGGATGAATCAAGTCATCCCGTTTAACATGCAATTGAATTTGCTTTTCTTTTAACAGCGTAGAAGATAATTGTTCGACGGGCGAGGGGATATTTAGGTCGATATCAGTAAAAATAAGTGATGCCTATTATTCTTTTATAAATGTTAGTGACGCTGAATTAATGCAATAACGCAATCCCGTTGGCTGCGGCCCATCATCAAATAAATGCCCTAAATGTGCACCACATTGTTTACATAAGGACTCGGTACGTCGCATGCCGTGGCTTTCATCAACTTCATCTTTAACCGACTCTTCGCCTGAAACCTGCCAAAAACTTGGCCAGCCAGTGCCCGAGTCAAATTTTGTTGAGCTATCAAACAATAAATTGCCACAGCAAACACAAGCATATTTACCAGACGTCTTATTATCACAAAACTCACCACTAAAAGGACGTTCGGTTCCTTTTTCCTGAGTTATGTGGTATTGCTCCGGCGTTAAATTTGTTTTCAGTTCATCAGTCATATTTATGCCTTTCTAAGCCTCGGCTACTATGTATGCGAGCCAGGATTCTTGCTGCGCTATTTCTGTCACCGCCCGGTAATTTCCTGTGCCTTCCATATAATCATTATCTGGGTCGTCGTCCTCTATGAACTCTTCCCAGAATATTTGTACTTTTTTAAATCCTGCTTCAAGTAATAATTCTTTTAGCTCAGGTATGGTCCACAGCCTCCAGGAATAAGAAAAAGCCTTATCTATTCGAGATCCGTCGTCAAACTCAAAATGTATATAACATTGTGTGTGGTTGTCGATGGGATTGTACGACGCCTGTTCCCAAATATAGGTTGCGTTTTCACCCTCTATCTCATGGGACTCTTCACACGCATCTATTGTGTTTGTCCCCCCCATAAGGTCACAAAAAAATAGACCGTCATCTTTAAGCCCTTTAAGGGCATTTGCAAAATATGACTTTAATAACTCACGTGTTTCAAAAATACAGAAACTGAAATTCATGGCGCAGATCACGTCTACTTTTTCTGTAACGACGGTTATTACATTTTCATTTAACAGGTCGATACGTGCAGCAACAGATGCGCCCGCAGGTTTTATATTGTTTTCCATTGCCCATTTTAAAGTGTCAGAGCATAGGTCGACTCCAATGGCGCGCCGCTTTGGGTGAGATTCGCACCAGTCTTTAGTAAACAGAGCCGTTCCACAAAAGTCTTCACGCAATACCATCGGCATCTTGCGCTTGCCTCGAATTTCCCGGTAACGTTCGTCATAAAATCCTATCTCAAATTCAGAGGACTGCACCGACTTTTGATATAAAACATGAAGATCTGCCATTTTCGCCATTGTTGACGATTTTTTGCTAGTACGTTTTACCATTAACACTGAAACCTTTTTCTCGTACAATAGACGAAGTATAACTGCAATTTTGCACTTCTCTCATAAAATAACTCCGTTCAAATACGACTTTATTTCCCATTAGCACTTTAATCCGGATAATCCATGAAATATGTAGCAAATCTTAAAAAAGATGAATTAAGCTCACTTTTAAACAAATATGGAATCGAGCTTATTTTACTTTCTGACATGGAAAATATTCCCGGAAGTTATTGGGGGGCACCCGAAGCAGGCATAATTAAAAATCAACTATATGTTAGAAGTGATACGCCTGTTCATTCTGCGCTTCACGAGTCCTGCCACTTTATCTGCATGGACGATAAAAGGCGGCAGACGCTTCACACCGATACGGGCGGTGATTATGACGAAGAAAACGCCGTCTGTTATTTGCAAATTATTCTTGCTGACTTTCTTTCTGGCATTGGAAGGCATTGTTTATGTGAGGATATGGACGAATGGGGTTACACCTTTCGGCTTGGCTCTGCAAAAAAATGGTTTGATTCTGATGCCGAGGATGCACTGCAGTGGTTAATTAGCAGACAACTTTTGTCCAATGACAAAATACCAACCTGGATTGTAAACAATTAATTTATGGAATTTTCTATCGGTCAAATCATTAAGTCTATTATTTTCCCCCCAGGTATTTTTATTTTTTTAATAATCATCTCGCTATGGTTACTAAATCACAATATTCAAGCCGCAAAAAGAGTAATGAAATTCACCGCGCTCGGACTTTATCTACTCAGCTTGCCCATTGTGTCCGAGCTTTTGATGACACCCTTAGAGTCATACCCGGCACTGGACTTGGCAACATTAGAAAAAAGCCCCGCTGAAGCAATTGTTATTTTATCTGCCGGTAGACTCAAGTACGCCAGTGAATATGGTGGCGGCGATGTGGCCGGCGACAATACATTAGCTCGACTGCGTTATGGCGCAAAATTACATCAACTTAGTCATCTCCCAATTTTAGTTACCGGCGGCTTATCAGACGAAAAAAATATTCCTTTAGGCCAGCTAATGGCAAAAGAACTACTTGATGGCTTTGGTATTCAAGCTAGGTGGCAAGAAAATGAAAGTAAAAATACGGCGGAAAATGCGAAGCTTAGTCACGAGATACTATTGAAAGAAAATATTACTCATATATTTCTGGTAACAGATGCGGGACACATGAGCCGCTCAGTTTATATATTCGAAAAACAAGGGTTTATTGTGACTCCGGCACCGACTCGTTTTAAAGGAGTTAACGAGGGCACATTTGATTTTGAATTAGCCAGTTTTTTGCCAAGAACTAATGCATTAAAGGACAGTTATTACGCAATGCACGAATTTGTGGGATTGATTTGGTACAGGGTTAGGTATTAATTACCCGATTTTTTTTCCGAATACTGATCAAGTAAGCCCTTCTGGCCGTCAATGGCCTGCTTTCTTGCTGCTTTTACAGCAACTTTTGCATCAGCTAACGCTCGCTCGATATTTTTGACAACGTTATTAAAATTAAAAGGCTTAACAATAAACCCCGAAGCGCCTCGCTCAAGGGCGGTAGTAACATGTTCGGATGTCGCATCTCCACTGATCATTACTATTTTGGTTAGAGGATGCTCTTTTTTAATATCAAGCATTACGTCAAGCCCACTAACACCAGGCATACTGATATCAAGTAAAACAATAGCAGGTTTGTGCTTTTCCATCAGCTCCATGGCTTTCATGCCATTTACAGCATCTCCCACCACTTCAAAACCGGCGTCACGTAATAACACACGCAGAGCCAGCCTAATATCCTGGTCGTCATCTACGATTAGGACTCGCTTCAATATATTTATACTTTTCTTCATAATTATTATTCCCAAGGCTGCAGGAAAAATATCGACAGCTAAGTCGGTTTTTATTAGTGAAATTTCAACTATTTTTATTATTTGTAAAAAAAGAAAAGTGACTTAAACAAAAAAGGGAGATTCAGAACGAATCTCCCTTTTTATGAAACGGTTTTATCAGGCGTTTTTGTAAATTTCTGAACCCGATTTCACAAATTGAATCGATTTTTCTTCCATTCCCTGCTTCATCGCGGTTTCAACATCCGTTCCGAGTTTTGCTGCATATTCACGTACATCCTGTGTGATTTTCATAGAACAAAAATTCGGTCCACACATTGAACAAAAGTGTGCGACTTTATGCGCGTCTTTTGGCATTGTTTCATCGTGATATTCTCTCGCTCGATCAGGATCTAAACCAATATTAAACTGATCTTCCCAACGGAATTCAAAACGCGCTTTTGACATTGCATTATCACGGATTTGTGCGCCAGGATGTCCCTTTGCCAAATCAGCTGCATGAGCCGCAATTTTGTAAGTAATAATACCTTCTTTCACATCATCACGATTCGGCAAGCCCAAATGTTCTTTTGGTGTTACGTAACATAACATCGCGCAACCGAACCACCCGATCATCGCTGCACCAATACCTGATGTAATGTGATCATAACCCGGCGCAATGTCGGTAGTTAGGGGGCCTAATGTATAAAAAGGTGCTTCGCCACATTCTTCAAGCTGCTTGTCCATGTTTACTTTGATCATGTGCATAGGTACGTGACCTGGGCCTTCGATCATAGTTTGCACATCATGTTTCCAGGCGATTTTGGTCAATTCCCCCAATGCTTCCAGCTCACCAAATTGCGCTTCATCATTAGCGTCAGCGATTGAACCTGGACGTAAACCATCACCCAATGAAAACGAAACATCATACGCTTTCATGATCTCGCAAATATCTTCAAAATGCGTATAAAGGAAATTTTCTTTGTGATGAGCCAAGCACCACTTCGCCATAATCGAACCGCCACGAGAAACAATTCCGGTTACTCGTTTGGCTGTTAAAGGCACATGGCGTAACAAAACACCTGCGTGAATAGTGAAATAATCCACACCCTGTTCGGCCTGTTCAATTAATGTATCCCGAAAAATTTCCCAGGTCAGGTCTTCGGCTTTACCATTAACTTTCTCCAGCGCCTGATAAATTGGAACTGTTCCGATCGGAACTGGCGAGTTTCGGATAATCCATTCACGGGTTTCGTGAATGTTTTTACCGGTAGACAAGTCCATGATGGTATCGGAACCCCAACGGATTCCCCAGGTCATTTTATCCACTTCTTCTTCGATAGAAGAGGAAAGGGCGGAGTTACCTAAATTACCATTAATCTTAACCAGAAAATTTCGCCCAATAATCATTGGCTCAACTTCAGTGTGGTTGATGTTGGCAGGAATAATTGCGCGACCACGTGCTATTTCTTCCCGTACAAACTCTGCTGTAATTTCGGCTGGCAAACTCGCGCCCCAACTGTTTCCAGGATGCTGCTCTTTCATCGCGTTACGATATTGTTCGAGACGAAGATTTTCACGAATAGCCACGTATTCCATTTCTGGTGTGATAATACCCTGACGCGCATAATGCATCTGGCTAACATTTTTACCGGCTTTGGCTTTGCGTGGTTTGTGTATGAAATTAAAACGCAAAGAGTCCAAAGATTTGTCACCGGCGCGCTTACGACCAAACTCTGAACTTAAATCAGCAAGTTCTTCAGTATCGTCACGGTCAAGTATCCATTGTTTACGAACGTCGTCCAGACCTTTGCGAATATCAATATTTACTGCGGGGTCGGTATAGGGGCCAGATGTGTCATAAATAGTTAACGGCGCATTCTTTTCTTCAGTGCCGAACTCGACCGGAGTATTAGATAAACTGATTTCTCGCATGGGCACACGAATATCATCGCGACTGCCGGTGACATATATTTTTCTTGAAGCGGGAAAAGGTTGAATAGAAGCTTCGTTAACTTTAGCCTTTTGGCTCAGGAATTCTTCTGGAACTGCACTCATGTTTTTCTGGTCCTTATTGATGGAACTTGGCAAAGACGCAGAAAGGTGCAATATAAAAATATAAGCGCTCTTCCCTACGTCGATATTAGCCGAATCAGGTTCAAAGGGTATTTCTCAGCAGGATTATTCGTATAAATTACGCAATATATCCCGCACCCCCATAGCAAGGCTCAAAAATAGCACAATTTGCTTCTACCAGATAGCAAAAACCAATTAAACTCTTTTAAAACTCACTTTGTAACTGCTCAGCGTGTTTAGATTTTGCCTCAGATCAAGGCGTTTTCGCACGGAGAGAGTGAGCATATAAAAATATGTGACCGATTGAGTACGAAAACAACGCAGATATGAGGTAAAAGATGAATACGGTGAGTAGTTACCTCACTTTTAATACCAAATACATCAGTAGTATCCTCCAACTTAACCTGGCCAATGCGTTAGTAATATTTTTAGTATGAGCAAAATACTGGTAGTATTTCTAACCACACAAAATCTTTCCCTGATCAGTGTGCATTAAAAACAGAGAAAAAGTGAATAAAAACAACTGACAATCTAATTAATAGCTAATAAACAGTCAGTTATGCCACACTTAATTACAAAAAATGATTAAGAAATCTGATTAAAAAGTTGAGATGAATAAAATGAATTTTGCAGAAGCCCGTCATAATATGGTCGAACAACAAATCCGAACTTGGACTGTACTTAATTTTCAGGTCCTGGATACAATGGAAAAGTTTCCTCGAGAGAATTATGTTCCTGAAACATATCGCCGTATGGCCTATACCGATATCGCAATTCCTCTGAATCACGACCAAGAAATGATGCACCCAAAACTCGAAGCGCACTTGCTCCAAGTCGCGGCGATTCAATCAACAGACAATATTCTGGAAATTGGTACAGGGTCCGGCTGCCTAACTGCCATGCTTGCCAGCCTTGGAAACCATGTAGACAGTGTTGATATTTTTCCTGATTTTCAAAAATCAGCTATCGAAAAATTAAGTGCGCAAGGCCTGACAAACGTTACGATGATTGAAGGTGACGCATCTAAAGGCTGGGGTGAGAAAGATCAATATGATGTAATCGTATTAACGGGATCATTGCCCGAGCTTCCTCAGCAGTATGTTAATGCACTGGCTGTTGGTGGCCGATTATTTGCGATTATAGGCGAAGGCCAAACCATGCAGGCAATCAGCATCAATAGAACTCACGGCGATTGCTGGGAAGAAAAGAGTCTATTCGAAACAGAAATACCCGTACTGATTAATGGCAGCAAGCCTGCAACGTTTGTATTCTGAACAGAAAACTTAAAACAGTTATGTGTAAGCAACGGTTTATACATAACTGTTAATTAACTTAAATACATATTTGATTAATATGTGTCCGCCTTACAAGCATATCCACCATTTCGCTTAGAATAGAGTCATTTACTGTAAAGTATGAAGCACTTCTCTCCGACACAACTACTAGAACATTTAACAAATGCTCAGACGCAACCCTTATTGCTCGATGTTAGAGAGCCCTGGGAGTATGAGATTTGCCATTTAGCAAATTCCACACTAATACCCATGGGACAAATCCATATTCAACAAGAAGAATTGGATAAAAACCAGGAGACCGTGGTTATATGTCATCACGGTGTTCGCAGTCGACAAATCGCAATGTATCTGGAGCATGCTGGCTTTAAAAATATCATAAATCTTAGCGGTGGCGTTGATGCCTGGGCGCAAGACATTGATCTCGATATGGCAAAGTACTAGGAGCCTGTCCGAGAATGAAAACTGCAGCTAGGAAAAGTCATTCCATTCAGCGGAAATAGACGGAAAACATGCTCAAAATTAATATTTCTTGGTATGTTTTCCATTATTGGGTAGGCCCCCATGCAACTACTCGGATAAACAGATGATCAAAAAAGCTGCACAAGGATCACTGGCACTACTCTTTTTTATACTGCCTGCTGTCGCGTTAGCTGACAACCTGCTGGATGCATTTGAGCTCGCGATCGAAAGCGACCCCAATCTGAAAGCGGCCCAATCTGCTAGAAAGGCGTTGCTTGAAGAACACTCTCAAACTCTTGCAAAATATTTTCCCACTATCAAAGTTTATTCTCATGTTGGTAAAGCGTCACAAGATATAAAACAGGCAATTGCTGACGATCCAGCCGACTCTTACC
>JAOTSL010000136.1 GCA_029864945.1 Gammaproteobacteria bacterium | reverse complement strand
GTATTCATCTTTTACCTCATATCTGCGTTGTTTTCGTACTCAATCGGTCACATATTTTTATATGCTCCCTCTCTCCGTGCGAAAACGCCTTGATCTGAGGCAAAATCTAAACACGCTGAGCAGTTACACAAACTAAAGTATTTTCCACATTCGCTAATAATTATTAGCAAGCCCGATTTTATACCCCTTGCTTTTCATAATGAGAAATGAAATTTGTAATAAATCAAAACTAAACCGACAGGCATTTTTTAATGCGCTTTAAAATGGAGAAATTTTCTAGTTCAAGCATCTTTAAAAATCGCACGTAATCGACACCAAAAGAGTCTCTTAACTGAATTGCACGATCGTAATACTGCTGAATATTTTTTAACTTCTGCGAATGAGAAAAACCAAATACGATAACATTACTATCTTGTTTTCCAAGCCTAAGCTCAAGCGTATTACCAGAAAAAAGAGTAGAAAGATGTTTGGAGATATGATGAAAATAGTCTTCTTTGCGATTCCAAAGATTGAAACATACAGTGCCGTTATACTTCAATAGCGACTGACATGAAATAATAAAGCTATCATCCTTATTCAGTTCCACAGGACCCCAGGCATCAAATGCGTCAATTAATATCAAATCATACGTCTGGCTGTTTTTTTGAGCCATTCTAATGACGTACTCTTTTGCATCTCCGTGAATAATGTTAACGTTTTTTGCCGACTCAGGCACAAGAAAAAATTCATAAGATAATCGTATAACACTTTCCCTCAGCTCCACAACATCAATTTTACTTTGTGGGCACGTCTTCATTAGATATTGGAGCAAACTTCCACCCCCTAAACCCACCAAAAGAATTTTTTTAGGATTAGTATTAAACAATAATACACTGGTCATAGCCTGAGTATATTGTAAAATTAAGACTGTCGGGTCAGGTAAAAAAATAGAACTTTGCTTTTTATCATTGCCAAAATAAAGCGTTCGAATAAGTCCATCTTCTTTAACATGCAATTCACCAAAATCATCAGAACTTTTGTGTATTAACTGCTCACCGAGCTCCGTCATCTTTCCTATCTCTCACTTATATTAAATTCACTGACCAACATCTTAATCAATTTTCGTTCCGGCAAAAAAAAACCTCTCGAATAACGAGAGGCTTTTAAAATGACTTGAATATACTTGCAATAACTCAGATTACTTGTGATTTGTTCGAGCGCAAGAAAAAACGCGGAACCCACACCGGCAAACAAGCTGAGTTATTGCGTTTATTTTGGGTTTTTTTCTCGGTAATCACCTATCGCTGCTTTTATCGCATCTTCGGCCAAAACAGAACAATGAACCTTCACAGGTGGCAAAGCTAATTCTTCAGCAATATCAGAATTTTTGATTTGCTGTGCTTCATCCAGTGTTTTACCTTTAACCCACTCCGTTAAAAGAGAGCTTGAGGCTATTGCCGAACCGCAACCATAGGTTTTAAACCGCGCTTCTTCAATCACGCCATCATCGCCGACCTTAATTTGCAACCGCATTACGTCGCCGCAAGCTGGAGCTCCCACCATTCCGGTACCAACAGAACTATCTTCTTTATCGAAAGAACCAACATTTCTTGGATTTTCGTAATGGTCCAATACCTTATCACTATAAGCCATGACCTATCTCCTAAACTTCAATTTCATATACTACCGGAAAAACCTGGTGTTTATTAAGCCGCAGCCTCTTCGTCTCCAGGCTGAATCTGCGCCTGAACTTCCGCATCAACTCCTTGGCTGACCTCGGTGCGTTCTACACATGCAGATAGCGTAATGCCATCTAAAAACTCATACATTTTACAACTAAGCTCTTCCCATAACACATATGGTAGATACTCATCACCAGCTTCACTTTGATCCGCGACTGACGCATCAACCGATCGGATAATTTGGGCTATGGTAATAGAACCAGCAGGCTGAGCAAGTCGATACCCCCCACCTGGTCCGCGCGTACCTCGCACTAGGTTGTTTCTTCGTAATACTGCAAATAACTGCTCCAAATAAGAAAGCGAGATATTTTGCTTTTCAGCGATTTCCGCTATCGTCAACGGCTTTATTTTATCATGGATTGCTAAATCCATCATGGCTGATACCGCATATCGTCCTTTTGTAGGAATTTTCACAATTAACGTCTCCTTTGTCTTGGCACCCATATTCATGGACACCCTATAACCAAGTAAAGTAATCAAGTATTACTTAATATATATACCAGTGTTGGTTAAGTTGCAACTAAAAACTACAAAAAATATACGGCAAATCACAGTAACCGCCATACTAAAAACCATTTTTTTAGGTAAAACAACTTAATCAATTGTTTACACTAACAAAAAACTAACCCAGATCCCCCCAAAGCATTTGTACAATAGACAATATGGCGGGCCCTGCTGTTTCCGTTCGCATAACTCTCGGCCCAGCCTTAGTCGCAACAAAACCACAATCCAAGGCATAAGCAATCTCCGCCTCAGATAAGCCGCCTTCAGGGCCCACTAAAATAATTACATTTTGGGGGGAATCCTTAATTTCGGCCAAACAAGACTGAGCATGCGGACTTAAGAGCAGTTTTAGGGCCAGGTTTTCCCTATAAGCATCTAAAGTGCCCCTTAAAGCAGATAACGGGTGTAATTCAGGTATTTTATTCCTTCCCGTCTGCTCGCAAGCAGACTGAATCACCCCCTTCCAATGCAGCGTTTTCTTCTCCAGCCTTTCGCCGGACAAACTGACATTACTCCGCTCGCTATTTACCGGAGATATCACGCTAATACCAAGCTCCACCACTTTTTGAATCGTTGTTTCCATTTTATCGCCTTTCGAAAGCGACTGAATCAAATGAGTCGTAAGTTTAGATTCTCTATTTACCATCACTTTACTCACAACAGAAACACTAACACTTTTCTTCGACACTTCGATTAGCCTGGCCGAGTACTCATTGTTATCACCATTAAATAAAACCACTTCATCACCCTCAGTTAGGCGAAGTACGCGCACCATATGACGGGCAATATTTTCCGGAAGTTTATATTGTTGATCTATACTGAGAAGAAAAGGAATGTAGAAACGTAATTGACGCATGGATTAGGTACGCTTAATAAAGAAGGTTCGAGAGGAATGCTTAAGAAACATTGGAGACGACAAATAAGTCGCCTCCATATATTTTCTGAAAGGTAATTAACGCTTCATAGAATTAAAAAATTCTTCATTCGTTTTTGTGTCTTTCAGTCGATCCAACAAAAATTCTACGGCTTGCAATTCATCCATTGGGTGTAAAATTTTACGCAAAATCCACATTTTTTGTAACTCATCAGGCGTGGTAATCAATTCCTCACGACGGGTACCGGAGCGATTAACGTTGATTGCAGGGTAAATTCTTTTTTCGGCAACCTTACGATCCAGGTGTAACTCCATATTACCTGTACCCTTAAACTCCTCGAATATAACTTCATCCATTCGAGAGCCCGTGTCAACAAGTGCAGTAGCAAGAATTGTTAAACTTCCACCCTCTTCAACATTTCGCGCGGCACCAAAAAAGCGCTTTGGACGTTGCAATGCGTTTGCGTCAACACCACCAGTTAACACCTTTCCTGACGAAGGAATGACCGTGTTATAAGCACGAGCCAAGCGAGTTATTGAGTCAAGTAAAATAACGACATCTTTTTTATGTTCTACGAGACGTTTCGCTTTTTCGATAACCATTTCTGCTACTTGCACATGACGTGAAGCAGGCTCATCGAAGGTACTGGAAACAACTTCTCCAATAACCGAACGTGACATTTCTGTTACTTCTTCCGGACGCTCGTCAATTAGCAGCACTATTAAAATACATTCTGGATGATTCGCCGTAATGGAATGCGCAAGATTCTGCAGCATCATAGTCTTACCGGCTTTAGGTGGAGACACCACCAATCCACGCTGCCCTTTACCAATCGGTGACACCATATCAATGACGCGCGCAGTCAAATCTTCAGTACTGCCATTGCCAATGCCCATTTGCAGCCGGTCATTAGCAAAAAGTGGAGTCAGATTTTCAAAAGCCACTTTATTTCGGGCGTTATCAGGATGTTCAAAGTTAATTTCTCTCACTTTGAGCAGCGCAAAATAACGCTCACCATCTTTAGGTGGACGTATTTTACCGGCAACTGTGTCACCAGTTCTTAATCCAAATCGACGTATTTGACTTGGTGAGACATAAATATCATCGGGACCAGCTAGATACGAGCAATCTGCTGAACGCAAAAAACCGAATCCGTCCTGCAATATCTCAAGCACACCATCACCATGAATATCTTCACCTTTCTTGGCGTGTGCTTTAAGTATGCTAAAAACGAGATCTTGCTTTCTTGCTCTTGCTACATTGTCCAAACCCATTGTCTGGGCGAGCTCTACTAGTTCAGTTGCGGGTTTTTTCTTTAGATCGGTTAAATTCATAGTTAATAGTAAGTGGTTTTGAGTTGATTAATGATTGAGTATAGTAAGTTGCCGAGCCAAATTGCTCAGAACGAACTACAAGGTTTTTTTGATTGAGAATTTGGAGAGTCTGTCTTTATTTTTCAGATGGTGCTAAGAAGTGCTTTATCTAACGCTAACATTTAAATCAAGCTGCGTCTACTCTTTACTCCAATTGAGTGAATTAAACCACTAATTGCTTGCGTGTTAAAGAGTAGTACGCAACTCGAGAAAATTCAACCTATTTATTATCGGCAGTCAATCGCAATCAAAGATTACTATCAATAAATGCGGTTAACTGAGACTTAGATACAGCACCCACTTTAGTCGCTTCTACGTTTCCACCTTTAAAAAGCATTAAAGTTGGAATCCCACGAATACCATATTTTGGCGGCGTATTAGGATTTTCGTCTATATTAAGCTTTGCAACTTTAACTTTGCCATCATATTCAGATGCAATTTCATCCAAAATAGGGGCGATCATTTTACAAGGACCACACCACTCCGCCCAATAATCGACCAGAACAGGGCCTTCACTATTTAACACTTCTGCCTCAAAAGTATCATCGGTCAAATAGACTATACGATCACTCACAATAAACTGCCTCCAAATTAATAATGACGCCGAGGGTATCAGGAATACCAACTTCACGAGCTTATGAGCACTAAAATCACCAACAAAACAGAAATTAGAGATCAAAGTACAAAAAGTACAGCTGGTGAATAGAGCGGGATAATTGTCGAATGTACCTATAAGCGATAAAAAACGCAATTCATTATACTAAAAAAATTGTTAATTATCCTCTCAGCAGTAATAATGCATCTCCCTGGTCACTAAATAACATAAAATAATTATATGAATGATAAAAACAGGCACTTAACAGACGCAAAGTTTACCGACTTCCCTTTACCCGAGGCATTACAGTCTGCAATTTCAGACCTAGGGTACACTCACTGCACACCTATCCAAGCAAAAAGTTTGCCCGCTATTCTGGATAACCGCAATATAATTGGCAAAGCGGATACAGGCACAGGCAAAACAGCCACATTTCTCATAGCCGCCATAATCAACCTACTTTCTCGAACAGACAAATCAGCCAAGGCCCTTATTCTATCCCCCACACGAGAGCTCGCTATTCAAATTCAAAAAGAATGCGAAACACTTATTAAATACACCGACCTCAAATCAGTAGTGGTTTATGGTGGCGCAGATTATGAGAAACAAAAACAACGCCTAACAGAAAACCATGATATTTTAATCGGCACCGTTGGCCGAGTCATCGATTTTTCAAAACAAAAGCTAATCAACCTCAAATCATTTCAAGTCATGGTGCTCGATGAGGCAGACCGAATGCTGGACATGGGGTTTATCAAAGACGTTAGATACTTACTTAAACGATTACCAGAACCAGAAAATCGCTTGAACTTGCTTTTCTCAGCAACTATTAATTTTCAAGTTCAGGAGTTCGCCTACGAACTAATGAACGACCCCGAGCTGATCAGTGTTGAAACAAAAAAGTCAGAAAGCAAAATTGAACAGATTGGCTACTTTGTTGCTAACAACGAAAAAATCGCTTTGCTTATCGGATTGATTAAAAAAGAAGCGCCTACTCGCTCTATCGTTTTTACAAATATGAAAGTGACCGCAGAAAAAGTCACTGCATTTTTACAGGGTAACGGCATCTCAGCAGCTTTGTTATCAGGCGATGTACCGCAAAAACGTCGCGAATCCCTAGTTAAAGAGTTTGGTGCAGGTAAGTTTCCAGTGCTAGTTGCCACGGATGTGGCTGCAAGAGGCCTTCACATCGACGAAGTATCTCACGTATTTAATTATGACCTTCCCCAGGATCCTGAAGATTACGTTCATCGCATAGGGAGGACCGGACGAATAGGTAGCAGCGGTCACGCGATCAACTTTATCTGCGAGAGTTATGCCTTTTATCAGCCGTCAATTGAAGAATTTACAGAAACAAAAATGCTCACGCTACCAGTAACTGAGGACTTGATTGCCGAAGTAGCACCTGCCGTTCCTATAGAGCGCAAGAAAAACACTTCACGAAATAAGCAGGGAAATGACAGAAATAAACAAAGACAAACTCAAAGTAGGCGCCGATAAAACACATTAAGAAAATTGTTATACCAACGCACTCGTGAGGCCGAACTTAAAGCGCACTAGCCGCGCTTACGGCTAGAGAGCTAAGACTTTTTCCTAAAAGAAGTATTGCAGCTATAATAAACACTATATAGTTTATAACTTAGCTGCAGCTCCTATTTATCCACGACGCCTACCACACTATCTTCAGATGCTTTTTTAGCCGCCTTTGCTACAGCCTTACGACTTTCTTCTTCCATGTTCTGCTGTATCCGTTTATTTGCCGTGTAGCGACGAAGCATCAACACTTTGTCTCCGCCTTTTCTATCCCGACAATCATCACACGTCAAATGTACCAAATATAGCTCTTTCGGCATGCAGCCTTTTTCAACCATGGCAATTTGCATTTTATGCGCTGCTTTTGGCGTTGTGCCAATTCCGCCGTTATGCAACTGAGCCATCACCAAAAAATCACCCGCAATATAGTGCACCAACCGCGAAGGAGATTGTGCGTCTTCCAAAATACGCAGTATCTTGCCGCCAACCATCCCTGTCTTCGTCAATACAAAACCCGGCCAACGTTCTTTTAACTCGAGATGCTGAATGTTTTCGGCCTGTTTATGCACATACAAATCATAAGAAACCGGCATGTGAAAAAAACAAGGGATCTTCATCTCATGCACGCAATAACCACTCAAATTTACGCTTTCTTCGTTCCAGTCAGGATATTCTTCAGGACAAGGACAACGCTCTTCGGTCATCTGGTCCGAACCTTATAATAGGTTGTAAATACATTTGCGAAATACACCCAAAAACCAATACCCATAATCGTCGCAACAATTGAAATTGTACGACCATAATAATGATGAACTTCGGCCATTCGTTCCGTCTCACCCGCCAACAGTAATTCACCCTCCCAAAAACCAAAGATCAGTAATGTTGAATAAAAACCAATTAACCCAAGACTAGTCCACCAAAATGAATGCTCAACCAACTTATATGAAAATAGCTTTTGCTTGGAAATACGAGGAATCAGGTAGTATGAAAGACCCATCAGTAACAACACCACCCCGCCAACCACATTGATATGAGCATGAGCCAGTGGGTCAATCATATGCCCGGGTCCGCCGTAAGGGCTCCCAATAGAGTCAAGATATGCACGCACAGGACGCATTACCTGCAACACTCCATGCACCGTTCCAACAAACAAAAAAGCAGCTGACGCGACTACAAACTTTAATAATCGTTTTTCTTCTTCACGGTAAGCCATATATACAACCTAAAAATTAAACAAAATATTGAAATATTTGATGTTACAAGCGCAGCAGACAAACTCTTACTTGAGGGCCCTCATGACAGGAAACACAAAAAAAAGTGGTTTCTCTCTATTTTACAGGGGGTTACCCCTTAGCTTAGGCGAAAACATTTTATTATTATCTGCCGCCGAAACATCGCGAATGAAAATTCTACATTATTGTTACATCCCGGAGCAAATCAGATAAATATCACCACATCGCCTCTCCCTCGCAGCCAGAATAAAATCATAAAATACAATTAGTTATGATAAAATGCGACCGAACACTTAGCCAGGGTATTCATTAACAAACTAATACTTGCCCAAATTACCATCATCACATATACTTGCGCGCTTCGTTTGTGCGGTGCTAGACAAGTGTTCTGGTGGCGGCACAGCTAATAAACATCTGAGGTTAT
>JAOTSL010000135.1 GCA_029864945.1 Gammaproteobacteria bacterium | reverse complement strand
ATCATAAGCATTTGTTGTTTCATCGTGTGTGGAGCTGATTGTTTCATAAGGGCTGAATGCCCACTCGGCCATGTTTGATTTTGCGATAATAATTGCGCCGGCTTGTCGTAGTTTTTTCACCATAAATGCATCGTCAGGTGGTATGGAGCCTTTTAATGCAATTGCGCCTGCTTCTGTTGGCATGTCTGCTGTGTCGAAATTATCTTTCAAAATAACCGGAGCACAGTGTAAGGTTGTTTGCTTGCCGGTTGTTTTAAATTTGGTATCCATATCTCTGGCGCGATTAATGGCATTGGGATTAATTAGAATAATGGCGTTAAGATTGGCTGTTTTATCATATTTTTTTATTCTGTTGATATAGCTACTGGTGATTGATTCGCATGAAGTGCCTTTTGCTATCGCATCGTGTAATGTTGACAGCGTTGCTTCGTGAATGACGAAACCAATATCTGATTTTGGTTTTAGAGAAGTGCATGCGGTGATTAAGCATATTGAGGCTGCTGTGATGAAGATTTTTTTCATGATTTAAGAGCCCTATTTATAAGCGTGAATTCTATAAGCCTAGAGTTTAACCTTTTTAAGGAGGGGCTTATTTTAGAGACTCTAAAAACTTAATATATTCCGCGTGATTCCAGTCTCTGTCACCCAATGCAAGATAACGTAATTTTCCATCGGGAGAAACAAAAAAAGTGGCTGGCAAGCCGCGCGGTTGCCAGACTTCAGTCACGAGGCCGTCTGTATCTAATAATGAGTTTAAATCAGGTGCGACGATACCGAGAAAATTAAATACGGTATCTTCTGATTCGGCGGTATTAATAAGCACTATTTCGGGGGCTGTTTTTTGTGGGTTGTTTCCAAATTTTTCACTCATAGACTGAATTGTTGGCATTTCCCTGCGGCAGGGGCCACACCAGGTTGCCCAAAAGTGAACAAATACCCAATGACCTCTGGATTTTGTTAAATCAAAACGCTTTTCGTCCATGTCGTTCAGGATCAAAGGCGGCGCTATTTTTCCATTCAATTTTATGATGCCCTTGGGCAGTGGTTCATTAGCGTATGCTTGAGAGGCAAGCAAAGGGCTTAGTAACGTGGCGAGTAAAAATGCCAATAAAAAAATCGAGTAATTTATTTTATCGGTTCGATATCTTCTACGCATTTTGCACCCTGAATTGTAACGGTTTTTATGGGGCCGGATTTGTCCGGTTTAGTATGAAAGTTAGCGACTACTGTAAATGGTTCAGTTTGTTTTGGAATAACAATACTACCACCAACACCTTCGTCCGCTCTCAAGTCTCGAGATTCTGGCATCAGTGTCCAGCCGAATGTTGAGCGATGAGCTTGAATTAAATTAATCGTATCCCAGCGTTTTTTCCAATAATCCCTTTTTATACGACTAATAAGTTTTTGACCGCGTGAAAATTGCCAGTTGTCCAGTTCTAGCCACAATGTTGTTTGGGTTTTATTTTTTACAATGACAGTGAAATAGCAGGTGTTCAATATTTCATCAATGGCTTTTTTTTCAAATTCTCTTCCTTGATAAAACGCGGAAATATTTTCAGGTGTGCGTTCCACAATACGAAGCATAATCTCGTTGTCTTCATATTTTGGGGTGTACAATTCAGCTGCGACGAGACTGGTGCTTGTCACTAAGGCGAGTATTAATAGTAAAGATGGCGTAAATTTCATGCCTGATTATTTTTTGTCGGACTTGCCGATTATTTCCTTGTCTTTTCCATTGAGCTGGAAAACAAATGATAGCACGACAGCAACAGCTTGGTACAAGTTTGAGGGGATGTCTGAATTCACATCGATTTTTGAAAGTAATTTTACCAGCTCAGTGTCCTGATATAAAACAACTCCGTGCTCTTCGGCGATTTCAATGATCTTGTCAGCTATATGGCCTTCACCCTTAGCCACGACTTTGGGCGCGCTATCAATCTCATATTTCAGAGCGACAGCTTTATTGGGCGGGATTAGTTTTTCCGGCTTTTGATCTGTTTTTTTATCTGACATTATGCCCGCACATCAAGTAAGCCATTATTATTTTCTGGTCTGATAAATTGGCTCTGAGGAGGTTGGCCGCGATGGCAGGCGATACTCTCTGATTTAAGCCCGGAGCTTTCCAGTTTTGAATGTAACGTCTCAACACTTTCCTGAACTAGATGAAATGTAGAGTCACGCTCCGCCCACAGTACAACACTGGTATTGTCGCTAATCAATGTAATTCTGGCGTACACTGGGCCGATGGCATCAAGATCGACGGCCAAATTAACAGTTACAATTGTTTCGGTTTCATTTTCTTTGTTGGGTTCTTTTTCAATATGCAACTGTACGAGATGAAGGTTGTCGTCATCGTTAACCGGAATTTCCATACTCATAGCAAGTCGACCTGTTTCAGGATCTTGCATGGCATTTAACTGGTGAACATGTGTGCGTGATATGGCGGAATCTACCTGTTTAATGAGTGTTTCTATTAAATCCATCAAGTTGTTGATGCGAGGCGCGCTTGCTTCACTGACGTGTTGGCTTTTTATTGCTGACAGTGCCATGTCATTTTTTAATGAAAGTGTTTCTTTTGCTGCGTACTGTTGAGCTGTTTTAAATGTAACACTGGTCGGATTTACTTCGGCCGGTTTACCGCCTAGTGGAATCGGTAATGGTGCTATTGTTTGTCTATTGGTCAGGTTTGACGCTGTATTGTTTTGCGGGCTTTTGCGTTGGCCTAACAAGTTACTTAGAATTTGCTGGATTTGCTTATCCGTTAACTGTTTATCAGGCGGTATTCTATTTTCAGTCATTTTTGTAGCTTCGGCGATATTAGCTTCAATTGTTCGAATGTCGATAATTTTTTTGTATTTTAATTGTTCGGTATTTACTGATGCCGCCTGGCTGGCGGATAGTTTTTCAGCTGTTTGCTTAATTAGCTCAGATTCTGGTGATGGGTTTGTTAGTGAGCTTTTAAGTGGTAGTGGCTGGAGTGTATTACCCATTGTTTTTATCAGAGCAGCATTAATGGGTAAGGGAGTAGATTGAACTTGTTTTACCGTTTCGGTAACTTGCGCACCTGGTTTTATCTCTTGTTTGGACAAAGCAAGGGTGTCACTTTTTTCTTTTGTCAAAGTGGATTTAAGCGTCAGTAATAGCGCCTTGATATCCCCATCAATGGATTTGTTCGGTTGTCCGCTTAATATACTTGCCAGTTTGTTTTCCAGAAAAACCCCAGATTGCTGAATGGCCTTCTTCACGCCTGAAGCGGTACTAAGTTGTGCCGGAGTGGGCAGTTTTGATACAAAGTTTTTCGCCAGCAGGGTGATCTTATCAGGAATCATCATTGCGGCATTATTTTTAAGCAGTGATTTTAATTGGATAATTGCGTCGGTAATTGGCTGTTGTTTAGGTAATGCTTCACGCAGTGCTTTTTGACTGGTAATGGCATCAAACAATGTTGGGGGAACTTGTAAAACAACTTTGTTGGCACTCGACTGTGCAACGGTAAGTTGCAATGTTTGACCGGGTGTTAATTGTAAAGACGTTTTTGCTGTAACCATAGTATCGTTGATTTTTAGGGTTACTTCCCCCTTTTCTGGGTTAACAGCGGCAACCTTTACCCTAACTTCTTGGCCAACCGGCAAGTTATCTGACCTTATTTTACCTGAGCTAACTGTAAGTGATTGTAAGCTGTTGAGTTGTGCTTGAGAGAGTTCCATATATAGATGTATCGGCCAAAATCATGCCAGGTATAGCAGTGCCGTTTTCAATCTTTAACTTAGTCGCAACAAAAAGCCCGTCTGTATTTATGTAACCATACCTTCAACTTCATCTTCAAAAGAAATTTGTTTGGCGGTGCCCGTGCCGTTAGATGAATCTGTGCCACTTATTGAAACCACCATGCCTTCGTGCAATTCAGCAATAGAATCAGCGAAAGCGCCTGGATCTCCAGCTTCAGGAAAGGTGACAAAAATAATCCTCCCCAGTTATTCCTGTGCCGGTGATCGTCAACAAACCAAGGCCGTGGACAAATCCTGCAAGACCGCCGTGTTTACCTGAAATTGGAGGCTGGCCTCTAAATATTAATTTGATATCATCAATAACCTGATTTAGAGCGTCACCTTTCCAAGGGAAAAGGTGTTTTAAGATTCCATCTGAACGTGAAATCGTTGACCATGCCCAATGCAAGGCAATGATACCTAAAGCAGTTAAGCCAGCAATTTCGTGTGCGTTATATGCCACTTTTCCAATGATAGTCCCTGTATCGTCAGGTTCAGACATAAGCAAGTTGATAAACAGTTGAGCGGTAATCGTTGCTACAAGCCCAAGATGTAGAAGCCGTGTGTTCAGGCTCCAGTATTTCGTTTCCATTTTTAGTCACCTTATTTTGCTTTCTAATGCGATTTTCATTCTCCATGTGTAGATTATTGTGCCTAAGTCTTTCCGTCAGTTTTCCAAAACATTAAAATTTGGTAATGTGTAGGTATGTCACATAAAGGTAATATTGCGTATGCACATATTGATAATCGAAGATGATAAAGAAGCAGCCAGCTATCTGATAAAAGGTTTGTCAGAAAGCGGTCACGTTGTGGTGCATGCAGCAGACGGTAAAGAGGGTTTAGGGCAGGCATTAACCGGTGAGTTTGACGTGATGATAGTAGATCGCATGTTGCCCGGGTTGGATGGGCTGTCAATTATCGCGTCTGTCCGGGCTGCTAAAATTAAAACGCCGGTTTTGATATTAAGTGCGTTAGGCGAGGTTGATGACCGGGTAGAAGGCTTACATGCAGGTGGCGATGATTATCTGACAAAACCTTATGCGTTTTCTGAGTTATTAGCACGAATAGAAGCGTTAATCCGTCGAGGGCAACCTGAGCAAGCAAGCAATAAACTAAAATTGTCTGACCTTGAAATGGATTTGATAAAGCACAAGGTGACACGAAACGGAAAAGTAATTCAACTGCAGCCAAGAGAATTCCGATTGCTTGAATATTTGTTAAGGCATACCGGGCAAGTTGTATCGCGCACGATGTTGCTTGAGCAGGTGTGGGATTACAATTTTGACCCCCAAACAAATGTGATTGATGTGCATATAAGCCGATTGAGAAACAAAATTGATAAAGATCAGGCGCAGCCCCTGTTGCAAACAGTGAGAGGGGCGGGGTATTGCTTGAGAACGCTTTGATTATTTTTTCGGTGTAAGCTCAACTTTATTTCTATCTTACCGACACTATTAGTAATCTTCTTCGAACTTACAAGTGCTGATATGTCTGAAATTATTGCCTTTATTGAGTCTAATATTGAATTAACGATATACGGGGGTGGTGTAGTCCTTGTTTTGCTCTTGTTTCTGGTGTTTTTTTTACGTTATCGCCACAAAACAGCAACAAGGCGTAGAATTAATGCTTCAATTCTAAGTATTGGTGGTCAGGCTGTGGAAAATACAGAGTTCGCTGACGATGTTGATGGTAATGTCCATGTAGACTTTCTTGTTTACAGCAAAGGCCGCTTGATTGTACTTAATGTGCAGGATTACCCCGGTATGATATTTGGTGGAGAAAAAATAGATCAATGGACGCAGATGTTTGGCGGAAATAGCTTTAAATTTACAAACCCGCTTGATTACAGCCGAGTATGTGTTCAGGTTGTTAAACAGCGATTTCCTAATATTAAGGTGTTTGGGCAGGTGGTATTTAGTCATCATGGCGACTTTCCGAAAGGAATTCCTGAAGGTGTATCACGGTTAGATGATTTGATGTCTGATATTGAGAAAATACCTGTTATAGAAGGTGATCACGAAGCGGGCTTGATTGAGTGGCAGGGGTTTATCGAAAGTATTAGTACTAATAAAGTGACACGTGTTTATGAAATGCAGTAGATTTGAGTTTGCTGTTGCTATTCAGTAAAGCCAATATGTAGTACTAAATATTAACAATGTTTAACCAGACGTGCGTTAATTTAAAAGCCGCCTCTCCAAAACCCTCTTAGAAATTCGAGGGTTTTGTGCATTATGGGATATAAAGTATGTTTTATGGTATGGCTTATATGATAACGGTTATGAAAAATAATCTGGTAACAGATTAAACGTAAAGCCGTAATATCTTGCTTTATTGAGTCAAGTTTTTATAAATCATATTGCACACCAACTGCGACTCCAGTACCGTCAGTCGACGGGCTTCGGCTTTGAAAGCCATTGTATCTTCCCTCTAAGAGAAACCAAGTGTTGTTTGCTATTTTGAAATTAAGTTGTGGCTCAATGACCCATAAGTTTTCGGCACCATTTCTTATGTTGTAATCGGCAAAGCCAGTAAGTTTTAACCAAGACAAAATTGAAAAATTGTAAATGATACTTGCCTGGTTATCGCTGTTTGATTGCAACGGAAATAGTCTAAGTTGAATCCATTTTTTATCGCCAGTTATTTTCTTATAGGTGAGTCCTCCACGCCAAACAGTATCACTGCTTCCTGGTGTTGTATTATTATATTCCATTTGTAAACCAAGTCCCTTTAGTCCGACAAGATTTGAAATTTTTGTGTTTGTTAACCGGTACTCTGAAAAAGAATTGGTGAAGTCCTCATTTGGCTTTTTATTTTGGTCGCTGTTGAAGTCTGTAAAACCCCATACAGAAAAATTTTGTGGTAGATCAAAACTTGATATTGTTACACCCATGGTGTTGAAGTCTCGGTTGTCTATATAATAATTTATGCTGGCATTTGGGGTGGATAATGCGTGGCTTGAAAATAGCGTGCTAAATAACGAAATTGCTATCATGTTTTTTTTAATTTTGGTTAGGTGTAGCATAATTGTAATTCCTTTTTTAAATTATTCAATTTATTTTGTAATGAATTTTCTCGTTACTAATAACTGATGTTTATAAATAAAGTGAGTTGTGTTGTTTTGTGTTTTCGGTTTCAATTATTAAAAAGTTTAGTTTTCATAAAAGTAATTAATATGATTTAGTTTGAGATATTTGTTTGTAGGTAAGTAAAGTTATCGTTACTAGTTGCCGATTGGGTTTTGTGTAGGTTGTTTGGATTAATTAAAATGGATTTAAGTATGTTTCTTTTTATAAAAAATAACTTTTTAAAAAAGGTATTTGTAAAAAAAATTACTATTATTTTAATAGTGTTTTTTGTTTGTGCTTGTGATGAAAGTGAGAAAACTGAAAGCGCTACAGGTAAATCGAAGGTGCTGCATTTGCGGCTAGGGCACGATATGCCAGTTAATACATTAATTCACAAAAGCATTGTAGAATTTTCAGAGCTTGTGAATACGCGTAGCAAGGGAAATGTTGAAATAGAAATTTTTCCTAATCAATCCCTCGGCAGTGATTTTGAAATGTTGTCAATGGCTCAAAAAGGTGATCTTGATATTATCCTTCCGCCGACGGCAAAATTGTCGACCATTATTCCTTCTATGCAGTTATTGGATCTCCCTTTTATATTTTCCTCTGCCGATGAAGTGCATCGAGTTTTGAGCGGTAAAGTCGGCTCGGAGTTATTAGAAACACTCAATAATATAAACCTGGTTGGCGCAGGGTATTGGGAAAGTGGTTTTAAGCATTTTACATCGGATCGCCCGTTAAATGAGTTGGCAGATTTTTCTAAGATGAAATTTCGCATCATGCGCAATGAAATGTTACGAGAGCAATTCCAGGCTTGGGGGGCAGAAACGATGGTAATCGATTTTAACTCCACACGAAACGCATTAAAAGATGGTGTTGTTAATGGACAAGAGAATCCGCTTGGCTCAATTTATGGTAAAGGGTTGTATGAGGTTCAGTCTCATTTAACCCTTAGTTATCACGGGTATCTGGCGCAAGTACTTGCTTTCTCGAAAATTCAGTTTGATAAGTGGCCACCTGATGTGAAAAATATACTGTTGTCATCAGCCAGAGAAGTAATGAAGAGCCAGTGGAAGGAGGCCAAAATTGCAGAAAATAATTTTTTAGAAGATATAAAAAAATCAAAGATAAAAATAAATTTGATTACTCCTGAGCTTAAAAGCCAACTCAAAGAGAAAAGCAGAGTGGTACTTGAAAAATATCGAATGAAAATCGGATCAGAGCTGATCGAGAAGCTGCTCGAGTCGTTGGATGAAAATCGTATTTATTCAGATAATGAGCTCGTCGTTGCATTAGATGCAGATATGGCGGGAAACTCTTCATTGTCCGGGCTGGCGATAAAACGTGGAATCGAATTGGCTGTGGACGAAATAAATGCTGCTGGTGGATTGTTGGGTAAAAATCTGGTCGTAACAGCAAGGGATAACTCGATGGTGAGCGCCCGAGGAGTAGATAATTTAAATCGCTTTTCTGAAATCCCCAATTTACTCGCTGTATTTGGTGGCATTAGTAGCCCTGTTGTATTGTCAGAGTTAAAGACC
>JAOTSL010000134.1 GCA_029864945.1 Gammaproteobacteria bacterium | reverse complement strand
ATTAACCGAATGGTCACAGTATGGAGCAACATCGGTGGACGTGGCTGCGCCCGGTGTTGAAATGCATACTACAAGAACAAAGCAAAGTTTCAATGACCCTGAATATGACAAAGTAAGCGGTACTTCTTTTTCTGCACCGGTTGTTTCTGGCGTGGCAGCACTTGTAAAAGCAAAAAATCTTGATCAAGGTGCGGTTGAACTTGAACCTTCCGATTTGAAAGCGATATTACAAGCCTCAATTTCAAAATTGAATCTGCAAAGTGGTTTGTTGAAATCAGGCGGGGTAGTAAATGCGGCAAACGCATTGAGCATTCTTAATTCACCTAGACCAGTTGTTACGGTTGAAGCAGTAAATTATGACGACTCCACATCAGTAACCTCAAACATTTCATACAAAAATGGGTTGATTGATCCTGGTGAATCAGGAATGTTACGTTTAAGACTAAAAAGTTTATGGGATAACGCGCTTAGCGCCAATGTAACACTCACTGCTGGCGATAATTCGATTTTAATCCCCGTTGCTATGCAAAACATCGATTACTGGCCTAAAGGCGAAATTAGAGAACTCAGTTTTTATATTGAAAGCGGAATCTATACGGGTAATAAGCGATTTCCTTTTAAACTTTTGATTGAAGTGACAGGGGAGCAAGGAAGCAGCAGTGTTACTCGGTCGTTTTTTATTAATACCGGTTACTTGGAGAATATGAAACTTCATAATGGTGTTATTCAAAAAGACAGGACTGATGATTATCAGTATTTTCATTTGAATATGCCTCAAGGTACACAGTATGCCGCGGTTGAAGTGATATATAACAATAATGACTCAAGAGATATTGGAGTTTTGGCTAGTTTAAATCAAAAACCGCTAATTCATTTTAACAGGCTTAATGGATCGTCTTATTGGGATAATGCAAGTTGGAAATCCGATAGTGATACAGGTTTTGAACGTATTGATATTCCTGTTTCGACTAATATCAGCTCTTCGTTAAATGTACTTGTATTCAATAAACCTAATGGCTCGGCTTCAAAAAGTTTTTCTTATAATAAGTCTTATAGTGTTAAAGGCTGCTATTTTTCAGATGATGATGGTAATAGTGGCCCTAGGGTAAGTGCGGGTACCAATCAAATTGTATTGGCAGGTTCGACAGTTACACTCGATGGAATTGTAAGTGATATCGACGGAGAAATTACTCGTGTGTGGTGGAATTCTTTAGGTGGCGTACCGCTTTCTTCTTCAAATGGTACTCAGGCTACGTTTATTGCACCGGCAAGTGGAGAATTTAGTTTTACCCTAACGGCTATTGATAATGGATGTAAACTCAGTCGGGACACGGTGAAAATAGAAATAAAGAATGAAGTCGGAGAAGTGCCGGGGTTTCAGTTGAACCCATCAAAAATTGTAGTAGAAGAAAATGGATCAATAGATTTACTAATTACGGCAATTGATGAGGCAAAAATAATAGATAACCTGGAGCTGGAATCATCTCCTGAAGGTTTGAATTTTATCAAAGGTAGTGGTCAACAGGCAGGTAACCGGATTGTTTGGGAAAATGCAGGGCCAGTAGATACCTATAAAGTTCGTTTTTCTGCTAATACAGCAAGTGGAAATATAAAAAGTTTCATTCTCATTGATGTTGTTCCTCGTGGTGGCAAAGGAAAGGGTGGGGGTTGCAGTAGTGCTGGTTCAAGTAGTTTTGATCCACTATTCTGGATTTATATTATTTTATGTTTCTATTTTTTGAGTAAAACGCGTTCTAAATCTATAAAACTGTGACTTTCGTCGCGCAATTCCAAATTTGTTAGCCTAAAAAACTCAAACACCTAAACTTCTAAGCATTCTCATCTTTTTTATTCTCGATATCGGTAGTTTTGTGAATTATGAACAGTCGAATTAGTGAAAATCCTATTTACTGAACTTGTATTGCCAATTTTTTTCGGAAAATGACTTATTTGTAAGAAGAAAAAGATGTTATTAGCCAGTAAAAATTTCCGGTTTTGATGCTCCCCAAAAAATCAAATAGAGAGAAATATGAAACGCAACAAGTATGAAGTTTTTATTTGAAGGACATCTAAAACTAAATTACAGACAAGAAAAAAAATATAAAAGTTGATATTTGAAACAGATTGAAATATAAAGTGGCTCGTTAAGGGCGGGAAAAAAAGAAAGTAATTCAATTTTTTTAAATTTTATTGATTATTTTTTTAAAAAAATGCAAAAAAAAGCATTTTTTTTACAATAATTAGGCAAAAATGAAAAAAAAGTCTAAACTATTTCTAAATAATGACGTAAATTAATTGAAGTCGATTGCATATCTCTTTTAATTTTGTGATTATATGCCGTCAAATTTTTTGATCTCAAGAAGGAGCAACCTGGTAATGGCGAATAAAACTTCAACTAAGAAGACAAGTAGCAAAGCTGCAACATCATCTGCAGCATCTAAGCAAAGTGTAATGGCTAAGAAAAAAGCATTGGCAGCTAAGAAGAAAGCAGCAGCAGTTAAAAAGAAAGAAGCTGCAGCTAAGAAGAAAGCAGCAGCAGTTAAAAAGAAAGAAGCTGCAGCTAAGAAAAAATCTGCTGCAATAGCGAAACAAGCAGCAGCTTCTAAGAAGAAGGCAGCAGCAGTAGCTAAAAAATCTGCAGCCGCAGCTAAAAAATCTGCAGCCATGGCTAAAAAGAAAGCAGCAGCAGCTAAAAAGAAAGCGGCTTTAACTAAAAAACGTGACGCAGCAGCTAAGAAGAAAGCAGTTGATGCAGCGAAAAAAGCTAAGGCTAAAGAGATTGCAGATAAAAAAGCAAAAGAATTAGCTAAAAAGAAAGCTGTTGATGCATTTACTGCTAAATGGGAAAGAGATTTCGCTAAAAAAGCAGCTGCAAAAGCAAAGTCGGCTAATAAGAGTAAAAAAACTACTTCTAAGAAGCGTCCTGCTAAAAAGTCTAAAGCAGTTGCATCTTCAGTAGCTACAAGTTCTGCAGCTAGCTAATAGCTTTAAACTGGAAGTTTTTTTCTCCAGGATGGAGAATAAAAAGCTGTTACCGTTTGGTAATGGCTTTTTTGTTGTTTTAATTATTAAAAACGGACAAATATTTAAGACGAATTCTTATAATTAGGTGTTTTTATCTTTTTTGTTATACGTCAAGCGGTATACATCTCTTTTTTAGTGAATTGTTGAGACATGATCTAAATTGAATTGCTTACTAAATAGTGCCCATCTATAAATGGTCCATTTCTTCCAGTTCTGGGTTTAGTGTTTTTTCAAATATTCATATACATAGTATATATTCGACAACTGCTACTCCATTGTTCTATTTATGCCCATTCATGGGGTAGTTTGTTTTTCGAATCCAGTGCACCTTGGTTTTGGAAAAATATCCTTGTTTATGGGCTGATACTAAATAGCTTATTAAAGTAATCCATCAAAAGGTTGCACTTCGACGAGGCTATTTACCTCAACATTACCCGATTCCATGGGTAAAATGATAAAACAATTTGCTTCGCTCATCGAACTAAGTACATGTGATCCCTGGTTGCCGGTGGTTTTTACTACTTTCTCTCCTGTTTCACTGGTAATAATCGTAGCTCGTTGAAACTCAATCCGACCTGGTCGCTTTTTAAGTTTTGAAATGCATTTTAATTGAATCGACGGGTTTTCAAAGTGAGTTTGTCCCATAATTTCACGTATTGCAGGTTGTATAAATTGGTAAAACGTAACCATTGCAGAGACTGGATTGCCTGGTAGGCCAAAAAAGTAGGCATTTTTTATTTGGCCAACAGCAAGCGGGCGTCCGGGTTTCATTGCAATTTTCCAGAAATTCACCGTACCCAATTCTTCTAACGTTTGTTTTACGAAATCTGCATCGCCAACAGAGACGCCACCACTGGTAATGATCACATCGGCATTTTTTGATGCGTGTTCAAATGCAGTGCGTATATCTTCTGGGTTGTCCTTTATGATACCTAGGTCGGTAATATCGACACCTATTCGATGTAACATGCAATATATTGTATAACGATTACTATCGTAAATTTGCCCTTCACCCAATACTTCACCAACGTTTTTAAGTTCGTCTCCGGTCGATAGTATGGTGACACGAATTTTGCGTATAACATTAACTTTTGATATGCCGAGTGATGCAAGTAGACCAATATCTGATGGTGTTAAGCGGCGACCGGCAAAAATAGCTGGAGACCCTTGTGCCAGATCTTCTCCTTTTTCACGAACATTCTGTCCTACTTTATGAGTACCTAAAAGCGATATTTGATCAGCATTGACCTCAACATGTTCTTGCATTATGACGGTATCAACACCTTTACAAATAGGTGCGCCGGTCATTATGCGAATGCATTCACCACTTTTAACGCTGTTATTATAGGGTTTTCCGGCTAAGGCTGTTCCTACAAGTGAAAATAATTTGATGTTTTCAATATCGTCTCCAGCGATAGCATATCCATCCATTGCAGAATTTGTATAGGCAGGAACGTTAATACTTGAAAGAACATCTTCTGCCAGGGTGCGATCAAGGGCTTCACGTATGGCAATATTTTCTGTTTCAGTAGCAGTCGTCAGCATTTGTTTAATTCTTTTTCTTGCTTCGATCACATCCAGTGAATTTGGATCGTACTCATCCTGACATGTAGTTGTTTGTTTTGAATTGCTCACGTAGACACCTGTATTTGAATAAGAGAAATGTAGTGCTGTATAAATTCAACGATTTTATCTGGATTATTTATGTCTAATTGCGTAATAGAATGAGATATTTTATCACTGCAGTCTGTTGCAATTGCAATTATTTCTTTATCGTCAGGATAAAGCAGAGGTTTGAGTAACTCGCTTCGATATAATTCAATTCTGGGAATTGGCTCATGTTTGAAGCCTTCAACAAGTATTAAATCTAGCTGATGTGAATTGATTTGATCTAGCAATGCATATAAATTAGGTTCTTTTAGGTTTTCTATATTTTCGTGGATCAATGCCCAGCGATTAGCTGATGCCACAATGGTATCAATTGCACCGGCTTTTCTTAGGCGAAAACTGTCTTTACCTGGATGATCAATATCAAAATCATGATGTGCATGTTTAACAATCGCAACGCGTAATCCACTGTTTGATAGTAAAGGAATTATTTTTTCAAACAGTGTGGTTTTACCCGTACCGCTCCAGGCAGCAAAGCCTATGATAGGTGGGTACTTCTTCAAAGAACGCATTATTGGCTTTGTTCCAGGCTGAGAAGCCTTTGAAAGCTTGCTTCATCGTTAACGTTAGTGAAATGTAATGCCTGATCTGAAAAATTTACAGCTTCATAGTCATGTCGGTTTATCCATGCACGAACTTGTCTTTGGTCTTTCTGAAAATAGTCTTCCATATCATTTAATAAACTCTTATCAAATAGCATAAACAGGTTTTGAAGCATACTTCCGTCATGAACTACGCATAGCTTTGTTGAAGAGTGTTGGTTGTAAGTGTCTAGCAAGCGTTGGGATAGATTGGCTGGCACTAGTGGCGAATCGCAGGGGATTGTTAATACCAGTGCTGTATTTGCATGGGGTTTACAACTGATAATGCCTGATAACGGCCCCTGATAATTATCTACCTGATCTTCTACAATGGTTTTGTTGAATTGTTTATATAGTGAAATGTCATTATTCGCACTGATAATTTGTGATGCAGACTGTTTCGACATCTTTTTTAGTAAATGAGATACAAATGTTTCGCCATTTAGCTTGAGAAGGCCTTTATTTTGGTTGCCAAGCCGTTTTCCTTGACCGCCAGCCAATATAATTACGGTAATGTCTTCTATCGTGTATTGCATTAATTTAGCGCTGCCTGTTTGCCTCTATTCTCATCAACTCTGCTCAATAAAATTAAACCGATAATGAAAAATAATATAGTGCTTAGTAAGGCGAGGCGATGGTCTCCTTTTGTTGCATAAGCCATCAAGCCGTAACTAATGGGCCCAACAATAGCTGCCAGTCGTATTGCGAGGCCCCATAAACCAAAAAATTCACCGTTGTGATGTGCAGGTGAGAACAAGCCAATCATAGAACGACCAGCACTTTGACTTGATCCCAATGCAATCCCGATAAGATTTGCAACAAACCAGAACCAACCTAGCGATGTGGTAAAAAAGGCTAGTAGCATTGCCAAAATCCAGATGCAAAGGGTGAACGAAAGAGTTTTCTTAACGCCTATTCGGTCTTGAATAATACCAAACGCAAATGCGCCTGCTGCAGCTGAAATATTCACGATTAATATCAATAAAATGGTGTCCTCCGTCGTAAATTGCATTACCTCCTGGGCGTATATGGCTGCAATGACAATAACGGTATTGATGCCACAGTGGTATGTGAAGAGACAAATAAGAAAGCGAAACAAGTCCTGATATTGATGACTATGACGCCATGTATTTTGTAAACGTTTGTAGCCGGTTTTAAACAGGCTTTGTTTTGGGGTAAGTTCTTTCTTAATGCAGCGTTCTTTTAGTAAAAAAAATGTTGGTAGGGCGGCGACAGCAAAGCAGGCTGCTACAATAAGCATGGTGACAGGTACGAACTCTTCGGCTGAAAGTCCCGCTGTTTTTGCGGAGTTTACATAAACGAGACATATACCTAAAACAATCAAGCCACCAATATATCCAAGTGCCCAACCATAACCTGAGATCTTGCCAATGTTTTCATTGCTGGATATTTCCGGTAAAAAAGCACCAATGAGGCTTTCACCAATATAAAACATTAAACTGGAAAGAATGATCAGGCTGCAAGCCAATAAAATATCTCCTGGTCCTGTGAAAAATAATAGTGCTGTGAAAACAGTGCAGAAGAAGGTAGAAATAAATAAAAATCGTTTTTTGTTACAGCTGAAATCGGCTATTGCACCCAAAAGAGGAGATGCAAATAAAACAATGGCATTGGCGATAGCGATGGTAATTGTCCACAGTAATGTTGCAGCTCCATTCTCAATATCTTTTGCAATTACGGCTATAAAATAGGTGTTAAATATTGCCGTGAGTACGACGGTGGTGTAGCCGGAATTGGCAAAATCAAACATGGCCCAGCCAAATATTTCCCGTTTCTTTATCATATGCGCTTGCTCGACGGTGTGTGTTATAAACAGTTGTTTAGAATGAATGTAATTATTCAGAGCACTTATCTTTTGCCCCGCAAATGGCCGTATTACGTACTCAATCGGTCACATACGTCTATATTCCCTGCATTATATGCGGACTACGGTCATTTCTGGAACAAAATATAAGCACGCTTAACAGCTACAACTGTATTTAATATTGAAAGTTAATGTATTGAAATAATAGCACTATTTATACTCTGGATTGAGTTTAGTTTTTAATTAAGACTGGGTAAATGATGACTCTATAAGATGCTACAAATGATATTAATTATTGAAGGAAATTTTTAATGCGCTCCTATTATAAAAACAGATCTTTTTCTGCCGTATTAATTTTTCTTTTTAGCATTATTGTATGTTTCTATTCTTCCTCAGCTCTTAGCCTTTCGGGCTCATCAGATTCAAGTGCGGCGTTTTCTATTTATAAGCAAAAAATTAAGACTCAGGCTAAGCATGGTGATGCCAAGGCGTTGTATGTGTTAGGGCGACAATACCGTGATGGAAAAGGTGTTCCTAGAGATAATGAAAAAGCGGCTTTTTATTTGATGGAGTCGGCAAAAAAACATTTCGCACCAGCTCAAATAGACCTCGGCCAAATGTACACATCAGGGACGGGTGTGGAGCAAGATTTTAAAGCCGCTTTTGTCTGGTTTAAGAGTGCGGCAGATAAGGACTATGCATCTGCTCAATTTAATGTGGCAAACCTCTATAGAATGGGCAGAGGAGTCGAAGCCGATGCAGCAAAAGCATATTTCTATTATGAAAAAGCTGCACGAAATGGTTTTGTGAAAGCACAATATAATCTGGCCATTATGTATTTAAATGGGGTAGGTGTTGCCAAAGATTTATTTCAATCTTTTTATTGGTATGACCAGGCTGCTAACCAGGGTTTTGCTATGGCGCAGTACTATCTTGCCAATATGTATTTAAATGGTGAAGGCACAGATAAAAACTTCGAACTTGCTTTAAGCTGGTATACAGCTGCGTCAAACGCTGGAGTTAAAGATGCATATGATGCGAAAGAAGAACTGCAAGCAACGTTAGCAAAAATGGATAAGAGTAGTTCAGGAAAAGAAGTTTCGGTACATAAGGCTGAATTTGCGCTAGAGCAATAACACGTACAATAAAAAAGGGAATGGTTAACATTCCCTTTTTTATTGTCGGAATAGCCTAGGCTAAATCACTACGTTAAAACTGCGCAGGGAATCCCCTGTTTTTCATTTCTTGTTTAGCACGCAATGCTGTTTCTGCCATCTGTAGATCTTCTTCCCAGTCATAACCAGTGATATCCTGCTCTTTTAGCGAAGAATGAATGTTGTGATATCCCTCGTTAGCATAAATTCGAATTAGGCGTGTCTCTTCTAGG
>JAOTSL010000010.1 GCA_029864945.1 Gammaproteobacteria bacterium | reverse complement strand
CTTTGCTTGGCCCTAAAGCGCGAATTCGGATAGCGCTTGCAATTATGGTGATTGCGTTAGTTTTAACCCGTTCACGCATGGGTAATTCGGCTTTTTTCTTCAGTTTGGCGATTGCAGGTGTTATTGTTTTGTTAGGGTTGTGGTGGATGTCGAGAAAAGGCAAGGTATCGATACATTCGGTACGCCCGATTTTGATTTTATTTATTAGTTTGATTGTGATTGATCTGTTTATTGTTGGTGCCTGGTTTGGTATTGATAAGGTAAAAGACAGAATCGAACAAACAAGCTTTGCGACTGAAATTCGTGATGAGGTCGATATTTATGCGGTGAATCACTTACACGCATTTTTACTGACGGGCAGTGGCGGCGATACTTTTGCCGAGGTTTTCCCAAAATTCAAGTCAGAATCGTTTTCTGGGTATATTGATCACGCTCACAATGATTATCTTGAGTTTGGCAGTGAATTTGGTTTGATCGGCATGGCATTGTTGTCAGTAATCGTGGTATGGAGTTTTATAAAGTCGATTCAAGCACAATTTATCAGGCGTTCCTATTTTATGAGGGGTGTTGGGTTTTCGGCAACCATGGGGGTTGTCGCTATTATGATTCACTCTGCTGTTGATTTTAATTTGCAAATACCCGCAAACGCTGCACTTTTCGTGATTTTATTGGCGTTTGGCTGGTTGGCGAGATATCAGCGAAATTAATCTTTTCAAAGAGTTTGAGAGGTTAATTCCGCCGTTATTAAATGTCGAAAAATGTTACTATAATCCGAATTGAAAAAAAATATCAATAAAATGAAAATATTAAAGAGTTGTCACTGTGAATAATAAATATATATCTGTCAATTTAACTGTCGTATTGCTTACATTATTATCTGTTTCAAATAGTCATGCAGAATTTTCCCCAGCTGTCGTGAAAGCGGGTGGTATCGATATTGTTCCAGTGCTTGGTCTATTTCAGTCTTATGATTCAAATATGTTGTATAGCAACGCTGATGAAAAAACTTCGATGATTACTTTGATAAAACCTAAAGTAACTGTGAGTACAGAGGTCGGTGCTAACACATATTCCGTTGGTGCCGGCGTTTCAATTGGTAGCTATTCAGAAAGTCGCGCAGATGATTATGTTGATTCTAATTTGTCACTTGATTTACATCAGTCTTTTTCACGAAAGGCGGAGCTTGATATTAAGGCGGGTAGACTCAATACCCATGAAGCTCGTGGTGCGGATTACAGCTCGGGGGCAGCTGCAATATCAATAACAGAACCTGATAAGTATCATATTAATCATGCTGAAGGAACGTTTAGCTATGGTAGTAAAGATGCAATAGGGCGAATCGTTTTCAACCTGTCATCAGATACCAGGATATATGACAGCCGCCGTACTCAGACCAAAACGCGTGATCGCGACAGTGTTGGTGCTGGTGTCACTTTTTTTTACCATGTAATGCCGAAAACATCATTGTTGTTTGAGTTAAGTCAACGCGAACTGGTTTATAGCAATAGGGTAAGTGATAACAGTATTGAGCAGCGAGCATATGCTGGTGCAAGTTGGGATATTTCTGCTTTAACTACTGGAACTGCCAAAGGCGGTTTGCTGGAGAAAAATTTTGACGATGCGACAAAAGACAGCTTTTCTGGTTTTAGCTGGGAAATTGGCGCTCGTTGGACGCCACTAAGTTATTCGGTGATTGATGTGCTTACCAGCGGTAAAACAGAAGAAACTAATGGTTCGGGTAATTACATAGATTCAAAAAATGTATTAGTGAAGTGGGCGCATTTTTGGAGTGAAAGATTAAATACGGTACTTGATGTAAATGTAACTAAAAATAACTATCAACCGAGTCCACGAGAAGATGATTTTGTCAGTGTCGGTTTGCAGCTAAACTATAATCTGCGTCGATGGTTAAATATTGGTGGTGGTTATACGTATTCTGAAAATGGCTCGAGCCAAGATGAGTTTGATTACGCTAAAAATATATTTTCTATTAGCTTGATGATGGGTCTATAGTTTGGTCGTTTATATATTTTCAGGACTTGTTTGTAGCATATTATTATGAAGATAATTCGCCAATCCCAATTTATATTATTCTTTTTTTTATTTCTTGTTCCATTGCTTGCAGTCGGCGCTGACTCTGAAGAGCAAAATGCAGCCTCTTCCAGGCAAAACACTGAGAACCCACAAAAACAAACGCAATCTTATCGATTAGCAGCCAGCGACAAAATTAGTATTCGTGTTTTTAATGAAGAAAACTTGAATCTGGAAACGACTCTGGGAAACACCGGCATTATCTCATACCCATTGTTAGGTGACTTAAAGCTTAAGGGTCTCACCTTAAATGAAATTGAGTCGCTAATTACCAAAGGATTAAAAGGGCCGTATTTACTTGATCCGCGAGTGACGGTAACAATGGTTGAATACCGTTCATTTTTTATTAATGGTGAAGTTACAAAGCCGGGTGGTTATCCTTTTCAGCCAGGGCTGACAGTGAGAAAGTCGATCGCACTGGCGGGTGGCTTGAGTGAAAATGCATCCAAAGAAAAGCTCAGTATTATCAGAGAAATTGACGCCTCAAAAACACCCAAAAAAGCCGAGTTTGATACAGAGGTGAATGCTGGTGATATTGTTATTGTGATGGAGTATCAGCAGGTATATCTCAACGGCGAAGTGAAAAAACCCGGTGGTTATCATTTTAAACCCGGACTAACATTACGTAAAGCCGTCGCGTTAGCCGGTGGTTTTACTGATAGAGCTTCTCACGATAAGATTTTTGTGATTCATGAAGGTAGTTCTGATCAGGCGCCTGTTAAAGGAAAACTTGAAGATATTGTTCAGCCGGGCGATATAATCACAATCAAGCAAAGTTTCTTTTAACTCGGACAATTCATGAAAAAACAGGTTAATAGTCAGCTTTATAATCAGTTTCCCGGTAATAGAGTAGATAATTCGGACTCTGAAGACGAGATTGACTTACGTCAGTATTGGCAAGTAATTAACCGGCATAAATGGGGAATTGCTGGCCTTTCTGCTGTTATTCTTCTGATTACTGCGTTAATTCTTTATTCCATGCAGCCGGTTTATCGCGCAACGGCAACACTGTTAATCGAATCGCAACAGGCAAAAATCGTTTCTATCGAAGAAATGTACGGTATGGACACGCGCAATGCCGGATATTACGAAACCCAGTTTGAAATCTTGAGATCGCGGGAGTTATCCGAGAAAGTTGTTAAGCAATTAAATTTGGCCTCCCACGCAGAGTTTGACCCCGCGCATCAAAAAGAACGCTTTAATTTTAACTGGCGATCATGGCTTCCCGTTTCAATTGGTGAAGTAACTACTCCATCAGAAGAAAGTAAATCGCAAGCGCTGGTAGATGCATTTATGGGCCGCCTGACAATTACGCCGGTTCGAAAAACGCAATTGGTGAATATTAATTTTGAAGCCTATGATGCCAAGTTGGCTGCAACCGTCGCAAATGCATTGGCTAATGTGTATATCGAAAGTCATCTGGAAGCACGTCTTGAAATGACCTCGATGGCTACCAATTGGTTAACCCGTCAATTAGATAGCCTTAAATCCAAAGTTAATGCAGCAGAGCGTCGGTTACAAGATTTCCGTGAACGTGAAGACCTGATTAATCTCGAAGGTGTGCGTACATTATCGACTAAAGAAATGCAGGAGATTGTCAGTAATTTGGTTAACGTGCGTGAAAGGCGTGGTGAGGCTGAAAATCTTTATAAACAGGTTAGCGCAATAAAAGGTCAGGCAAACAAGTCATACGAATCCATTCCAGGTATTTTAAATCATAAATTGATGCAGGGCTTAAAGTCATCAGAAGCACAGGCTGAAAGTAAGCTGGCCGAATTTGCAAAACGTTATGGGCCTCAGCACCCTAAAATGATTGCAGCCGTGACAGAATTAAATACAGTAAGAGAAAATCTACAAAAACAAATTACGTCAATTGTTGCCGGCATTAAAAATGACTATAACATTGCTGTTAAAAATGAAAACTCTTTAACGCAAGCGATGGCAAATGCAAAAAAAGAAATTCAAAAAATTGATCGAAAAGAATTTCAGTTGCGTGAACTGGAGCGTGAAGTAGATACAAATCGAAAACTATATGACACATTTTTCACTCGCTTCCAAGAAGCAAGTGCAACGAGTGATTTGCAAACAGTTAATGCCAGATTAATGGATAAAGCTGTTGTGCCACGAAGTGCCGCCAAGCCAAGGAAAAAACTAACGTTAATATTGGCGTTAATTGTTAGTTTGATGCTGGGTGTATTTTTGTCTTTTCTGTTGGAGTTTCTTGATAATACGATTAAGAATATCGACGATGTTGAACAGAAGCTTGGTAAAGCTATTATTGGTATCGTTCCTCTTGCTCGTATTGCAAAGCAGGAAAGGCTTGATCCATTAAAAATATTTTCAACCAATGATTACCTGGGGATATCTGAATCAATCCGTTCAATTCGTACGGGTTTAATATTGTCTGGATTGGATAATCCTCATAAAGTAACGCTTGTCACGTCCTCAGTACCGGGTGAAGGTAAAACAACACTGGCAACCAGTCTTGCAATTTCCCTTGGGCAATTGGGTAGTGTGTTATTAATAGATGCGGACATGCGTTTGCCATCTGTTGCAAAAATATTTGGCATTACACCTAAATCTCCGGGCTTATCGAATCTTGTTGCCGGAACAGAATCTCCGGAAAGTTGTATTCACACTTTTGCCGATATTGGAATTGATGTATTGCCCTGTGGTTTACTTCCACCAAACCCGTTGGAGTTATTGTCCTCAGCACGTTTTGCAGGGCTGATTGATTTTCTTTGCGAGCGTTATGATCGAATCATTATAGATTCAGCGCCGGTGCAAGCAGCAAGTGATGCATTGGTTCTTTCAACTGTCACTACACTGTAGTATATGTCATTAAGGCGAACTCAACGCCGGTGAATGTCGTTAAAGCGTGTATGAACCGTTTAAGTGATGTGAAAGCGCCAGTGTCGGGTGTTGTTTTGAGTCAGGTTGATGGTTCCAAAAGTGCGGCTTATGGGCATTATGGGGAGTATAGTTATTACGGTGGTTACGGCAAACTATAACGGCACAGAGTATTCATCTTTTCCCCCAGGCGACGTTATTTTCGTACTCGAATGGATCACATATTTTTATATGCTCACACATTCTCCGTGCGAAAATAACGTCGCCTGGAAAAAAATCTAAACACTCTGAGCCGTTATCTATCAATTTATTTTAGGCGCTGGAATTATGAATAGTTCTGCTCTTCCTCAATCATTGCGTATATTCCTGGTTTCTCTAATTGGAATTTTGCTTTACTTTATCTATATTGCGGCCAATCACGGTATCGCAGATGTTAAGGTCTATAATTCTCGTGCCATTATGGATAGCTGGGCAAGTGGTAAACGCGTGGTGGAAAAAAATGATTGGGAATCGGCGCATCAGTCGCTGTTGTCTGCTTTGGAATATTCGCCAGAAAATCCTGAATATCTTGCCTTGTTAGGTAATCTTTACGAATGGCGTGTGGCAAATCAACCAGTAAATTCCCCATCGGTTATAACTGATCTTAATACGGCGCTGGATTTTTATCGACTAGCCTTACTCAAACGTCCAGCGTTTGCTTTTTATTGGGCGAATATTGCGGTCATTAAAAGTATGTTGGCTGAGGTGGACAAAGAATTTTATTTGGCTGTTGATCGTGCGTTGGTTCTTGGTGCATGGGAGCCGGGTGTTCAATTGAAAATCGCTGACGCTACGCTGGGTGTATGGTATCTGCTGGATGAAAACGGCTGGAATAAAATGATTGAAAATATTGACAGGGGGTTACAGGTAAACGCGAAACCAATTTTGGCGATGGCGCGGAAAAACAAAGTGTTGTATCAGCTTTGCGGTAAGTTAAAGCGAACTGATGCAATGTTGCTGTACTGCAAATAATTTTTATGATTGATGCATTTTTATTGACCCGCCAATGGAAAGATACTGATAAAGGTGTTTGTCTCGACCTTTGGTTTCGAAGTGATAAAAAAGCGATAAAAGTAGAAATTAGTGGTCAGCAGGCAGTATTCTTTATTCATCAGCAAGATGTGCCGCAAGCAAATGGTTTATTAAGCCGTATTGCTGATTGCCAGATAAAATCACTGGACTTGAAGAGTTTTGATTATAAGTCAGTTTCTGCCGTCTATTTTCAATCACAACATAGCTTATACCGGGCGAGAGACCTGCTACAAAAAAATGGTATTCGCTGCTTTGAAGCCGATATCAGACCCACCGAGCGCTTCCTGACAGAAAGATTTATCACTGGCCCTGTTACCATTCATTCCGAACCTGTCGAAGGTGTTGTTCATAATCCTAAACTTACCCCTGCTGACTATTATCCATCGTTAACCATAATGTCATTTGATATTGAAACTGACTATAGCTCGGATGAATTATTCTCTATTTCATTTGTTTCAAAATCAAAAAATCTAACGCTGATGATCGGTGATGGAGAAAATACTGAGTTACTCGTTTATGTAAAAAATGAATCTGAATTAATTTACCATTTTATATTATGGGTTGAATTAATCGATCCAGATGTATTTATTGGCTGGAATGTGATTAATTTCGATTTTAGGTTTTTACAAAAAAAAGCAGATAAACTCGATATTGCACTTTGTATAGGTAGAGAGGAGTCTGTTCCAGTATGGAGAAAGGCGCAGACTGAGCAGCTGCATTATTTTTTACTAATTCCTGGTAGAGTGGTGCTTGATGGGATTGATACTTTAAAAAGTGCAACCTATTCATTTGATAGCTTCTCACTTGATTCAGTTGGTAACGAATTGCTTAACCGAGGAAAACTCATCAAAGGTGATGAACATAAAAAAGACCCGCTCTATAAAGCAAAAGAAATAAAGCGCCAATTTCATGAAGACAAAGTATCACTGGCAGCTTACAATTTAGAAGATTGCCAGTTAGTCTGGGATATTTTTGAACATACTCATCTTGTGGATTTCGCCATTGAGCGAGCACGATTAACCGGACTGGAAATGGATCGTTTCGGCGGCTCTGTTGCCGCGTTTGATAATCTATATTTACCACGGTTACATCGCAAAGGATTTGTCGCACCAAATATAGGTGATAATCCGGGGCAGTTAAGCGCACCCGGTGGGTATGTAATGAATTCACAGCCGGGGTTTTATGACAGTGTGTTAGTGCTGGATTATAAAAGCCTATACCCCAGTATTATTCGCACGTTTAAAGTTGATCCGTATGGTCGAATTGCCGCCAAGGATAAAGATGACAAAGATATTGTGCCCGGTTTTGATGGAGCAACTTTTTCCAAAACAGAAAATATCCTACCAGCAATTATAGAACAACTCTGGCAGGCACGAGATAAAGCAAAAAAAGAAAAAAACAGCGCTCTGTCACAAGCCATAAAAATTATTATGAATTCATTTTATGGTGTGTTGGGTACACCAGGCTGTCGTATCCATGATTCCAGATTAACCAGTTCAATAACAAAGCGCAGCCATGAAATTATTATACAAACAGTGAAGCTGATTGAAAGTGAGGGTTATACGGTTATATACGGCGATACAGACTCCGTATTTGTTTCGTTGAAGCAAGCAATGGATAAGACGCAGGCTGATGCTGTCGGGAACAAGCTAATCGCGCTTATTAATCAATTTTGGGAAACAGGCCTTAAAGAAAAGTACGGAATAGAATCCTGTCTGGAAATGGAATACGAAACACATTTTATTAAATTTTTTATGCCGACGATTCGCGGCTCAGTGAAAGGAAGCAAAAAACGTTATGCTGGTTTAATAGAAGACGCAAAAGGTGAACGAAAAATAATTTACAAAGGCCTGGAAACCGTTCGTACAGACTGGACAGAGCTTGCACGACATTTTCAGCAAGGTTTGTATGAGCGTATCTTCAATAATCAATCTTATAAAGAATTTATACAGCAGACAATACAGGATTTGAAAGCAGGTAAGTGTGACCATCAATTAGTGTACAGAAAACGACTTCGCCAGAGTTTAGGTGAGTATATTAAAAATGTGCCCCCCCATGCGCAAGCCGCATTAAAAGCAGAAAAGCGTTTTGAAGAAACGCATCAGCCTTCGCGGTATAAAAGTGCAAGCTGGATAGAATATGTGATTACAAAAGAAGGGCCAGAGGTGTTGGAGTGCCAGGCATCCCCGTTGGATTATGAACATTATATAGAAAAGCAATTGACCCCTATTGCAGAAACCATCCTTTCTGCAATAGGAGGATCAATCGAGTCGATTGTTCAAAACCAGTATGAGTTGTTTAGCTGAATTCGACGTTATGATAAATTTTCTGAACATCATCATTATCATTTAACATTTCAAGTAATTTATCGAACATAGCAACATCATCACCTGTTAGCTCGCAGGTTGCTTGCGGAAGAAAACCAATTTCATCGATTTCTAATTCTAGATCTGGAATTGCTTCCATCAGCGCATTATGTGTTTTAGCAAATTCTGTTGTTGGTGCCAAAACAGTAATAAAACCATCTTCACATTCTATATCGCTCACATCTACGTCTGCTTCCATCAACGATTCTAAAACAACATCTTCGTCGTCACCTTTAAATTCAAAAATTGATCGGTGATCAAACATATGCGCCACAGCGCCTTGCGCGCCAATTTTCCCTTTGGTTTTAGTAAAGCACTGACGAACATCGCCAAAGGTGCGATTATTGTTATCTGTTAAGCATTCAACAATGACCATACTGTTACCGGGACCAAAGCCTTCGAAACGGACAACAATAAAATCTTCACCGCCGCCGCCTTTTGCCTTATCAATGGCTTTATCAATTACGTGAGCAGGCACCTGATCTTTTTTTGCTTTTTCAACCAGTCGGCGAAGAGCCAAGTTACCTTCAATTTCAACTCCGCCATTTTTAGCGCACACATATAACTCGCGGCCGTATTTTGAATAAACTTTTGATTTGGAGTCCGAGGTTTTGGCTATAGACATTTTTTTGTTCTGGAACGCTCTACCCATAAAAATACACTCTTTTAGTCAATATATATAATTGCCTATATTTTACCTGACATCCAAAGTTTAAGTCTATGGTTGGTAATTCGTATATGATGGGTATTTGATCGAAAACTTAGGAGTTTGTTGAATAATGCACCTAAAGTTACACCACTTTTTTATACTAGTAGCACCGGGCGGTGCTCCAGGGGATAAATTGCGTGCTATAGGATTGAAGGAGGCAGACTCAAGAGTTCATCCGGGGCAGGGCACGGAAAATCGACGTTTTTATTTCATTGATGGAATGATGCTAGAGCTTTTGTGGGTGCGTGATGCTGAAGAAGCGTCTACAGGGCCAGCACGAGAGCTTTATTTTTCTGGTCGGGCAATGAGTGACCAAGCATCTCCTTTTGGTCTGATTTTTTGTCCGGCTGAAAATACAACGCAGGCCCCTCAAGTTATGCCTTTCCCCGGGTGGTCTTATCAGCCAGATTATTTTGAGCCACCTATGGCATTTCATGTTGGTGAAAATTCATGCAGTTTAAATGAGCCGCTGGTGATTTATTCCCCCTTTTTTAATACAGCTGCGAGCAAAATAAATTCGGAAGATATTACGTCTTCCATAAGAATAAGATTAACAGTCCCTCTAAAAAATCTCTCTCCTGTGCTGAAAATAATTAACCATACTCCGGGGTTAACGATAGAAACAGGTGCCGAACATTTAATAGAAGTGTTTTTTGATAATGGACATGAATGCAAAATAGGCGAGGTTGTCAGGAAAGATTTAAGACCGAGTTTGCCGTTGATAATTTATAGTTGGAAAAAAACTGTAATAAGGTGAAAACTGTCATATTGTTGTGTTAAAAAGTGAGCTATGTATGTTTTTAGATTTGTATTTAAAATGCTAAATATATTGCCAATATTTATGACTTTTCAATTGACTTCATTGGGCGCTAATTTCTGATTAAACTGCTGGGTTGACATAACGCTTCAATACACTTACATTTCCAAGGTCTTTGTTGTGTTGAGATAGATTAGTGTGCAGTACCGAAGGATTAGATAAAAGCAGTGCGATATTTTCAGGTGTTGTTCTCCAAGGTAGGAGCAGGCATTTTATATTTTTTACTATGTAAGCAAAGAAAGGAAAGTCACACCAAATGATTATGTTAGATAGTACGACCAAAATTTCCAATGGATCATCGTTTCACGGTAATTTATCTACTATGGGTAAACTCATTATTGCCGGAAGGCTCACGGGTAATACCGATGTTAATGGTACTCTTAAGCTCACACAATCAGGATTTTATGCTGGTGATATAGTAGCGAAAATCGTTATTATTGATGGCGAAATTGAAGGTAATATTTCAGCTGAATGTCTTCTCGAGTTGCACCCTAATGCCAGAGTTAATGGCGATGTGGTCACATCCTCCTTAATTATTCATAAAGGTGCGCGCATAACAGGCCATGTCAAGGTGGGCGACAAGCCAAAATTAACAGTTATTAATAATGAGAAAATACGCCCGAAAAATTCAAAAATAAAAAACGTTGAGCGTGGACGGTTCGCAATACATGGATAAAGTAAATAAAATTGTCGATACAGATAAAAATAAAATGTTAACAATTGCAATTATGAATTCCAAGGGTGGTAGTGGCAAGACAACAATTGCAACTAATCTCGCGAGTTACTATGCTGCTCAAGATTTAAAAACAGTAATGGTGGATCAGGATGTGCAGGGGTCTAGTGTCCAGTGGTTAAAGCGTCGTTCTGAAAAGTCCCCCATTATTAATACAACCGTGGTTTTTGATCAACCAACAAATTATACCCGGTCATGGTTGGCGCGTGTTCCGACTGGAACTCAACGAGTACTTATTGATACGCCTGCTGGCATTGAAGTGCAGCAAATAGAAAATGTAGCGAAGCGAGCAGATATTATCATCGTTCCTGTATTGCTTTCTCCAATTGATAGTGAGGCAGTCGGAATCTTTTTACGGAGATTGAAAAATATTCTTTCTAAAAAGCATGAAATGACTCACCTTGCGGTTGTGGCAAATCGTGTAGGACAAAAAACACGTTCTTATAAAATACTCGAAACTTGTCTTCTCAATATGAAGGTTCCGTTTATTGCAACATTAAGAGATTCTCAAAATTATATTCAAGCAAGTGAGCAGGGTATTGGTGTTCATGAGTTGAAAAATAGAAAGATCACTCACGATTTACTTCAATGGCAACCATTACTTGATTGGATCGAGCTGAAAGAAAGTTCTAGTGCGCGCTACTTGGAAACAAATATGTCTTCGAAAATACACTCAGCTTCAGGGGTGTGTCAAACAAGCGTAAGTTAATTGTAAAAAATGGTCTGAAAACGTAATAATGCAAGACCTAAAAGATAAACTCTAAAACGTGTTGGCTCCAACACTTTTTTGAAACACTCAAGTTTAGTTAGTGCCTATTTATAAGTGCTCTATCTCCCTCGGTTTTCCCAAATGCTCACTTTAATATGTGCTTGATAGCTGTTCCTGCGATATTCTACGATGTTTAATTAAGCTTGGAGCATCTAATAATTTCCCGATTCCAGTGCTTGAAAGTGATCAAGTTTTTTTGATGAGAGATCAATCAATTGCCCCCTCCCTTCGGTCATTATCGTTAATTATATTGTGGTTTTTACGCGACTTTTTTGCGGTAACTGAGGTTTGAGTTGTTAATAGATAACCTACGTAAGGGGGGGCTCTGGACGGATTGTTTAGATATTAATCGTACAGCTTAATTCGTTAAGCCAAATTTACTTGCTAGAACACTATAACGTATGCTGAGTTTCTTCGATCATCCAATCTGTATATAATACGCTCTCCAAATTCATCAGGCCTATATTAATGTTGTTCACCCTGAAAAATACAGATGGTAAAGCGCGTCGCGGTCAAATGACTTTCGACCGTGGCACTATCCAGACGCCCGCTTTTATGCCCGTTGGTACCTACGGCACCGTAAAATCAATGACACCAGAAGAGGTGGAAGCGAGCGGTGCTGAAATATTGCTCGGCAATACGTTTCATTTGATGCTGCGCCCTGGAACGGAAATCATAAATCTTCACGGGGATTTACATGATTTTATGCACTGGCAAAAACCGATTCTCACTGACTCCGGTGGCTTTCAGGTATTTAGTCTGGGCAAAATGCGCAAAATCACGGAGCAGGGCGTGCATTTTCGTTCACCCATTAATGGATCGAAAGTATTTTTGGGACCAGAAGAGTCTATGCATGTTCAGCGTGCGCTCGGTTCAGATATTGTGATGATCTTTGATGAATGTACGCCTTATCCTGCGACAGAAGCAGAAGCACGGGTTTCTATGGAGTTATCTTTACGCTGGGCAAAGCGTAGCAAAGATGCGCATGGTGATAATCCGAATGCGCTGTTTGGTATTGTGCAAGGCGGAATGTATACCGATTTGCGTGAAGAGTCTCTTGAGGGATTAAAAAATATTGGCTTTGATGGTTACGCTTTAGGCGGGCTTTCTGTTGGGGAAGGTAAAGATGAAATGCTGCATGTTCTGGACAACGTGACACCTTTATTACCTGATGACAAACCTCGATATGTTATGGGGGTGGGTACGCCTGAAGATTTGGTTGAAGCGGTGAGGCGCGGTGTTGATATGTTTGATTGTGTAATGCCAACACGTAATGCCCGAAATGGTTTTTTATTCACCAGTACAGGTATTGTTAAAATTCGAAATCAGAAATATGAGCGTGATATATCACCAGTAGATGAAAATTGCTCATGCTACACCTGTCAGAATTATACGCGCAGTTATTTGCGTTATCTCGATAAGGCGCGTGAAATTTTGGGTGTTCGCTTAAATACGATTCATAACCTGCATTATTATCAGACGATTATGCGTCAAATGCGCGAAGCGATCGAAAATCAGTCATTTGATAATTTTGCGAAAGATTTTTATGCGAAGCGCTCGCAACCTGTGGTGGATGTGTAATAATGTGCGGCCATAATTACAGTGTGAGTTATGGTAAGAGTAATAGTTGGGAGGTTGTGTGGTGCATATTTGCGCTATATTCAAGGCTTCGCAAGACATTGCATAACAAGATTAAACATAACAATATTAAATAAGAAGGATTAAACACGATGGACTTTTTCATATCTGCTGCACATGCTGAAGGTGCTGCACCGGCAGGCGGCGTAGAAGGCGCACTGGGTTTTATCCCGTTAATTGTTATTTTCGTAATTTTTTATTTTTTGATTATTCGCCCACAGGTTAAACGCGCAAAGGATCATAAAAAATTGACTGAATCCGTTTCAAAAGGTGATGAAGTAGTAACCGGCGGTGGATTGCTGGGTAAAGTGATTGATGTAAATGATAACTTTGTTACGTTAGAAGTTTCGGATGGGGTAGAAGTGAAAATCCAACGTCAATCAGTTTCATCTTTAGTGCCTAAAGGCACAATTAAAACTGCGTAATAGTTTATCTCACCTCTGATTTATTCGATTAGGGTGTCGCCCCCTCAGGGGCACCGAGGTTTTTGAGCTCGGATAAATCAGAAGTATCATAAATCATACTAGCGCTTTAGTTTTAACGTAGAATGTTGAATTTACTCGGTATTGGAAAATATTACCGGATTGAATTCTGAAATTTTGTAACCCCTATTAAGGTAATTCTTGAATGCTTAATCGGTATCCTTTGTGGAAGTACATCGTCATTGCCATCGTTATACTCGTTGGTGCATTGTATGCTTTGCCAAATATCTATGGTGAAGATCCTGCTGTTCAATTGTCTGCAACACGATCAACGACGGTTGATACTGCCACTCTTGGTCAGGTAGAGGGCATACTCGAAAATAATAAAATTAGTTATAAGAATGTTGTTCTGGATGATCGCGGCATTCTGGTTCGTTTCCATAATTCGGAAGATCAGTTAAAAGCACAGGATTTTATTCGGGACAAATTTAATCGAGGTTACATTGTTGCGTTAAACCTGGCGCCCTCGACACCCGGTTGGTTACGTTCAATCAATGCAGGGCCAATGTACCTCGGCCTGGATTTGCGTGGAGGTGTTCACTTTTTAATGCAAGTGGATATGAATGCGGCTATCCAGCAATCACTTGAGCGATACAAGGGTGATTTTCGGTCGTTATTGCGCGTTAATAAAGTTCGATATCTCGGTATTAATTTAGCCGGTTCTGTGGCAAATGAAACCGGTGTTGTAAGGCTGAAATTTAAAAATGATGCCGAGCGCTCAAAAGCACGCAAAATTATTTTAAAAGAATTCCCTAAGCTGGAATTTAGTCATCAGGACGACGAAAAATACGTGTACCTGGTTGTTGCGATATCTAAACAAGAGCAGTTGGAAACAAAGCGTTTTGCTGTGCAGCAAAATATTACAACCTTACGTAATCGCGTAAATGAACTGGGTGTGGCCGAGCCACTTATTCAGCAGCAAGGACTTGATAGAATTGTCGTTCAGTTACCCGGTGTTCAGGATACTGCGCGTGCTAAGGAAATTTTAGGCGCGACAGCGACACTGGAATTTCGCATGGTTGATGAAGAACATAATGTGCAAGCCGCCATTAAAGGTAGAATCCCACCGGGCTCTGTGTTGTATCAGGAGCGTAATGGTGATCCGATTTTGCTAAAAAACCAGGTAATGTTGACCGGTGATTATATTGTTGATGCAAAATCCGGTATTGATGCTCAATCTGGTGGTCCAAATGTAAATATATCATTGGACAGCAAAGGTGGTCGGCAATTTACCAATGCGACAAAAAACAATGTCGGCAAGTTGATGGGTGTTGTTTTCATCGAGATAAAAAGCGAAGACAGTATCGTTGATGGCAAAAAAGTACGTGTGAAACGTAAAGTTGAAGAGGTTATCAACGTTGCTAGAATTCGTGAGCGCCTGGGTAGTCGTTTCCAAATTTCCGGTCTAGATAGTACCGGTGAGGCACGCGATTTAGCTTTGTTACTTCGAGCGGGTGCACTGGCTGCTCCAATTGATATTGTCGAAGAACGTACTGTTGGTCCAAGCTTAGGTCAGGATAATATTGATAAGGGGTTTGCCTCAGTTATTATCGGTTTTGTGCTGGTACTTTTCTGCATGATTTTCTTCTATCGCGGATTTGGCATGATTGCCAACGTGGCACTTGCGTTAAATTTAATTCTGATCGTTGCTGTATTGTCACTTTTGCAGGCTACTTTAACTTTGCCGGGTATCGCGGGTATTGTATTAACCGTTGGTATGGCGGTTGATGCGAACGTGCTGATATTTGAGCGTATACGTGAAGAAATACGTAATAATGTGTCTATCCAGTCGGCAATCGATGCTGGTTATAACAAAGCGATTATTACTATTTCGGATGCGAATATAACGACGTTAATTGCTGCCGTAGTGTTGTTTGCCATGGGTAGTGGTCCAGTTAAAGGATTTGCCATTACGCTTTCGATAGGTATATTAACGTCGATGTTTACCGCGATAATGGGTACACGTGCCATAGTAAATATGGTGTACGGTGGTCGTAAGGTTAAGAAGCTGTCTTTATAAAATTTTTAAAAACAATTAGAGCAAATAAAATATGCAATTATTAGCAAACGTCCCAAAGATAAACTTCATGTCAAAGAGCAAACCTGCCTTGATGATATCGGGTGTTATTTTATTGATTTGTCTAATCTCAATTATTTTTCGTGGTTTGAATCTGGGTATTGATTTTACCGGCGGTACATTGATCGAAGTAGGTTATGAGCAATCAGCTGATTTAACAAGGGTGAGATCGGCGTTGGACGAATCTGGCTTTAGTGATGCGGTTGTACAGCACTTTGGTACATCAAAAGATGTGTTGGTGCGAATAGCGGCACGTGATGATATTAGTGCTGCGCAGTTGAGCTCAAAGTTACTGGCAATACTCAGTACTACGTCTGACACTCAGGTGGAGATGCGTCGAGTTGAATTTGTCGGCCCTCAAATTGGTGATGAGCTGATTGAAAAAGGGGGGATGGCAATGTTGATTGCCTTGCTCTGTATATTGGTTTATGTCTGGATACGATTTGAAAAACGCTTTTCTGTGGGCTCTATAGCAGCGCTTGTGCATGATGTTATATTCACTCTTGGTATTTTCTCTTTATTCCAGCTCGAATTTGATCTCACTGTGCTGGCAGCATTGCTTGCGGTTATTGGTTACTCATTGAATGACACAATTGTTGTGTTTGACAGGGTGAGGGAAAATTTTCGTATTATACGAAAAGCTACGCCGGTGGAAGTCGTTAACGCGTCAATTAATCAGACCTTGTCACGTACTATTATGACATCGTTGACAACCTTGTTGGTGCTGATTGCTTTGTTTGCATTTGGCGGTGAATTAATTCATGGCTTTGCAACTGCGTTAATCGTAGGTGTTGTTGTTGGTACCTATTCTTCTATTTACATCGCAACTTCTGCTACATTACTGCTTGGCGTAACCAAGCAGGATTTGATGCCGGTAGAAAAGGAAGGGGCAGAAATTGAGTCTGAACCTTTGATGTAGTTGTAAATATTTAATCCATAAAAAGCCAGGCATTTGTCTGGTTTTTTTATGGATTAAAGTTAGTTGGGAGGTGATTGGTGTGTAATGGTTTTGTTTTATTTTTGAGCTGCAATATTGAATCTTAAGTTCGGTACTTTAAGCTATTGTCATTGGGTTGCTTGTCGCCAAAGCGAAAAAGGTTATTATTTTTGTATTCGCAGGAAGTAACGATGTCGTGTTTTTTGCATGTTCCGATACCGTGCATTAGATCTTCTTTGAAAAAGCCGAAATAATAATTACCATTGGTCCAGGTAAATTTCCCTTTTCCGTCGAATTTACCGTGCCGAAACTCTCCTGTGTATTGATTGTTGTTTTGAAGCACTAATAAGCCTTTGCCGTGGAATCGGCCGTCATGAAACTCACCTGCGTATTTCTTGCCGGATTTGTACAGGTAAACGCCTTTTCCTTCAAACCTTCCTTCAGAAAACTCACCATGGTACTGCCCCTGGTATCTAATAGTTAAGTTACCTTCACCTTGAAACATACTATTTTTAAATGCCCCTTCATAACGATCTCCATTGCTGAAAACAAAAGTGCCTTTACCTTCCATCCCGTCATTTTTGAAGTCTCCGTGATATTGGTCGCCATTACGATAGGTCATTATTCCGGTTCCTTCATACAAACCGTTATAAAAGTTACCTTCATAGGTGTCACCAGCAATTGTTTCTAGTTTACCTAAGCCGTTAAAAAGGCCCTTTTTGAATGAGCCAATGTAATTTGTACCATTTCGCCATTGGAGTTTGCCCTGACCATGGAATAGTCCGTATTTTAGATGACCTGTGTAAATTGAGCTGTCAGGAAGGGTGACTGTAACGGATTTATTTGAATTGTCGTTTAACGAGGGTAATCGCGAGCTAATTTGTGCGCAGCCTGAACTCACAATGATTGCTGTAAAAAGTAGCAAGTGTGTATGCCTGGTCAGTGCTGTTGTTATTTTATTTTTAGTGTTTGGTTTTTGTTCGCGTGTCATTTGGCGTAAATAAGTTTGGAAATTTATTTTAGGCATTGGTTAGAAATAACAATTCTACGGAATGAGAACTGTTATTCAAGTGTTATTGCTAATTGTTATGAAAAGCTATGTTTTTTGAAGTGGGGGAGGAGTATTGATGTGTAACCAATATTCGCCGAGATTATGAATAACCTCACTAAATATTTTAAAACTAACAGGTTTTTTAATGTAGCTGTTACTGCCTAATTGGTATCCCTCAGCAATATCGCAGAACTCATCTGATGTTGTAAGTAGTACAACAGGTATAAATTTGGTAACTGGATTATTCCGAATTTGTTTCAGTACTTCAAGACCGCTTAATTTGGGTAGGTTGATATCAAGCAGAATTAATTTTGGTAAATCATTGATATTTCTTTGGTTATGGCTACCTTTGGCGAAAACATAATCAAGTGCTTCTTGCCCGTCCTGTGCAACATTTAATGTAATCTTTAAGTCAGTAGTTGCGAAAGCGCGTTTAGTTAGTTCTATGTCATCAGGGTTATCTTCAATTAATAATACAACTGATGATTTTGTTGGTCGTACAGGATTATTTAATGTGTTGAATTGAATTGTGATGTTTTGAAAGCCGATTTCTTTACACCATTGTAAGGCGGTGTCTGATGCTTTAAACGTCCGGCTGCTACCTCGTTTAGAGGAAAGTATTTGAGATGGATTTGAGTCGTTTGCTGGAATAAGTGATACTTGCCATCCATCCAATAGCGGATCACGGATGACCTTAGCCTCTGACCAGTGGCCAGCCTCAAAAAGTAACCGGACATCCCTTTCGTTCATGCGTCTCTCAAATATTTAATGCGTATATCCGTATATTAACCATATGTAGAATATTGGGCAATAGGATATATACCTATTTTAGGCATTATTTGAATAAAATAATTAAATTGAGTTCTACCAAGATGGTTAATTTGAATTAACTTTATGGTGAGCTGGAGGTGACGTTTTTAGTAAGTGGGTATTTGAATGATTTTCTGGTAGCACAACATGCCCCATAAAAACGATATAGCTTAACCGTATTTGTTTTTATGGGGTAGCTTTTTTCTTTATGTGAGGCTTACGCTGGCTTCATTAACGCCTATACGCAAGCAGCATCTTAGTGAGGCATCTGATGTTTTAAATACACGAGGTTCCTTGCTGCGTTTGGAATTAAGCATTTGTTCGTCGCCATTTTTAGCGACTAACTTTAATGTCCAGCCAACATTGTCATTAGTTGGTGCGATGACAACCTTATTCAGGTCACCTGATTCTGATAAAAGTCTTGCTTCCCGTTCTTGCATAATTGGGTGTCCGGTATCCTTGTTATGGTCGATAAGTCTAAATATAACGAGTTTCTCGAAAAAGTTAAGTACTTTTTTGATTTATTTTGTAAATCCTTACGTAAATGAATCTAATTCAGTCAATAAGCGTGATATATGCACGATTTACGCGAATAAAAAGCCGTTTACTTAGTGCTTTAGTATTATAAATTTTGCATGGCGATTATTCTAGTTTAGCAACACTTTTTTACAGAAATGTGATGCTAAAACTTTATTTATGGGAAGATGCCTTTTAAAAAGTAAATCGTTGTAAGTAATTGCAGTTATTTTCACTGTGGATATTGAGATAATGCGTGAAATTTGATACATTTTAGCCCCTTCTGAGTTAACTCATTTTCCCCCCTGAGTACAATCGTCAATGACAAAATATATATTCGTAACTGGTGGTGTGGTTTCATCCCTAGGTAAAGGCATAGCGTCAGCCTCCCTTGGTGCCATACTAGAGGCCAGAGGTTTAAAAGTGACTCTCATAAAAATGGACCCTTACATTAATGTAGATCCTGGAACTATGAGTCCCTTTCAGCACGGTGAAGTCTTCGTAACCCAGGATGGTGCCGAAACTGATCTGGATCTTGGTCATTATGAGCGTTTCGTGCGCACAAAAATGACTCAAAAAAATAATTTTACTGCGGGTAAAATTTACGAGTCTGTTATTCGTAAGGAGCGTCGTGGAGATTATCTTGGCGCAACCGTTCAGGTTATCCCCCATATTTCTGACGAAATAAAGCGCAGTATGTTAGAAGGTGCTTTAGGCGCGGACGTTGCGCTGGTTGAAGTTGGTGGGACTGTCGGTGACATTGAGTCACTGCCATTTCTTGAAAGTATTCGTCAACTTGGTGTAGAGCTTGGGCATGACAGAGCTTTGTTTATGCACTTAACATTACTGCCTTATGTTAAAACGGCGGGTGAGCTAAAAACCAAACCTACACAACACTCCGTAAAAGAGTTACGCAGTATCGGTATTCAGCCCGATATTCTCGTTTGTCGTTCTGAGAGAGATATTTCGGAAGATGAGCGTAAAAAAATTGCCTTGTTTACCAATGTTCAGGCGAAAGCAGTTTATTCCGCTTACGATGTCGAAAATATATACGAAGTGCCTATGGTGTTGCATGGTCAAGGTATGGATGATTTTGTCATTAAACGTTTTGGTCTGGAAGCAAAAGCGGCAGACTTGTCTGATTGGCAGCACGTTGTTGATGTGATGGCTAACCCTAAAGGTGAAGTTACCATCGCTATGGTAGGCAAGTATATGGATTTGACAGAAGCATATAAGTCATTATCCGAATCGCTTACTCATGGTGGTATACAAGCAGAGCTAAAAGTAATCATAAAGTATATTGACTCCGAGGACATTGAAACCACAGGTGTTGATAGCTTAAAAGGCGTAGACGCGATACTGGTTCCAGGTGGTTTTGGTGAGCGTGGTGTTGAAGGAAAAATTAAAACCATTCAATATGCTCGAGAAAACAACATACCGTATCTTGGTATCTGCCTCGGTATGCAGCTGGCTGTTGTGGAATTTGCTCGTAATGTTGCAAAACTTGAGGGCGCGCATAGCACTGAGTTTGACCAGGATAGCCCTAATCCAGTCATTGGTTTAATCAAGGAATGGGTTTCCAGTCACGGCGGTATTGAGCGCCGCAGTGAAGCGTCTGACCTTGGTGGTAGCATGCGTTTGGGTTCTCAAAAATGTCGCCTTGAATCTGATTCACTTATGCATAAACTCTATAAAGAAGATGTGATTGAAGAGCGCCATCGTCATCGTTATGAGTTTAATAACCAGTACCGTGAATCTCTTCAGGAAGCGGGGTTAAAGTTGTCAGGACTTTCTGTTGACGACAAACTGGTTGAAGTTATTGAGATTGCCGATCATCCCTGGTTTGTTGCTTGTCAGTTTCATCCGGAGTTTACTTCAACGCCACGCGACGGCCATCCTTTATTTACCGGTTTTATCAAAGCTGCTAAGTCGTATAAAAAGGCAAATAAAAAGGCAAATAAAAAATGAATCTTTGTGGATTTGAAGTAGGGCTGGATAAGCCACTTTTTCTTATAGCCGGGCCATGCGTCATTGAGAGTGAGGAACTCGCAATGGAGACAGCAGGTGAATTAAAAGCAATTTGTGCGGCTTTGAATATTCCTTTTATTTATAAATCGTCTTTTGATAAGGCTAATCGTTCTTCGGGTGATAGTTTTAGAGGGCCAGGAATAGAAAAAGGCCTGGCGATTCTTGAAAAGGTAAAAAAAGAAATCGGTGTGTCGATATTGACGGATGTACATGAAGATACCCCGCTGGACGAGGTTGCCTCTGTGGTTGATGTATTGCAAACACCAGCATTTTTGTGTCGCCAGACTAACTTTATTCAAAATGTAGCCAAGCAAAACAAACCGGTTAACATTAAAAAAGGTCAGTTTTTAGCGCCTTGGGATATGGTAAACGTTGTTGATAAAGCAAAAGCCACTGGAAATGACCAGATAATGGTCTGTGAGAGAGGTGTATCTTTTGGATACAATAATCTTGTTTCAGATATGCGTTCTCTAGCCGCTATGAGAAACACAAATAGCCCAGTAGTTTACGATGCTACCCATTCAGTTCAGTTGCCTGGTGGTCAGGGAGCTGTTTCGGGTGGTCAGCGAGAATTTATACCTGTATTGGCTAGAGCAGCAGTTGCGGCAGGCGTTTCCGGCTTGTTTATGGAAACACATCCAGAGCCTTCAAAGGCGCTTAGTGATGGCCCAAATGCCTGGCCATTGGCGCAAATGAAAAGTTTACTGGAAACATTGCAGGAAATAGATCGTATAGTGAAAAGTAAGCCTTTTCACGAAACTCAAATTCGCGGATAATATGCGCGCTTGGATTTGAACGAACAAAACAGAATTTAGCTAATAAAATATGCCTGGATGCTCTGGGCATAGGAAAATTGTAGGAATACTAATGCCAAAAATTGCAGATATACGCGCTCGTGAAGTGATTGACTCTCGTGGAAACCCAACCGTAGAAGCGGATGTTATTTTAGACAGCGGAACCAAGGGTCGAGCTATCGTACCATCGGGTGCCTCAACGGGTTCAAGAGAAGCGGTTGAATTGCGCGACGGTGATAAAAGTCGTTACCTGGGCAAAGGTGTATTAAAAGCAGTTGAAAATGTAAACACCAAAATTAAAGATGCGCTGGTTGGAATGGATGCGACAGCTCAATCAATGATAGATCAAACAATGATCGATCTTGACGGGACAGAAAACAAAGGAAACCTAGGTGCGAATGCAATTTTAGCAGTTTCTCTTGCTGTTGCTAAAGCAGCAAGCAAAGATGCCGGTATGCCGCTGTATCGTTATCTTGGTGGCAAAGAAGATACTCTATTACCCGTACCAATGATGAATATCATAAATGGCGGTGAGCACGCAGATAACAGCGTAGATATTCAAGAATTTATGATCATGCCAGTAGGCGCGCCAAATATTCGTGAAGCTATTCGCTGGGGTGCTGAAATATTCCATTCCCTGAAAACAGTACTTGCTGATCGTGGGTTAAACACGTCTGTTGGTGATGAAGGTGGTTTTGCACCTGACTTAAGTTCTAACGAAGAAGCTATCACCGTTATTTTAGAAAGTATTGAAAAAGCAGGCTACAAAGCCGGCACTGATATCATGCTCGCTATTGATGCTGCCAGTTCTGAGTTTTATAAAGATGGTAAATACGTGCTTGCATCAGAAGGTAAGTCTTTAACAAGTGAAGAGTTTGCTGACTTTCTGGTTGACTGGGTTGATAAGTACCCCATTATTTCCATTGAAGACGGTATGGACGAAAGTGACTGGGACGGATGGAAAATTTTAACTGAAAAAATGGCAGATAAAAATGTCCAGCTGGTTGGAGATGACCTGTTCGTCACTAACTCAAAAATCCTGAAAGAAGGCATTGATAAATCAATTGCCAACTCAATCTTGATTAAAGTTAATCAGATCGGCACATTAACTGAAACAATCGCGGCTGTTGATATGGCAAAAGCTGCTAACTACACGGCAGTAATGTCTCACCGTTCGGGTGAAACAGAAGATGTAACCATTGCTGATCTTGCTGTTGCATTATCAACTGGCCAGATTAAAACTGGTTCAATGTCGCGTTCTGATCGTTTAGCGAAATATAACCAGTTAATTCGTATTGAAGAAGAGCTGGGTGATTCTGCTAAGTATGCGGGAAAAGAAGCTTTCTATAATTTAAAATAAATATAGTTTTCTGATTTAAAAAGCCGCGTGTAACGATTGTTACACGCGGCTTTTTTTGTCAGGCTATAATTCCAGGCTCACCTAAATTAGTTAGTGTCCGTCCATGAAGGAGGATATTTTCCAAAACTAAGGCGTACTGGATTCGAAAAGCTGATTAGCCAATGGATGGACGATATTTAGTCTACCAATCCTTCTGATTCCATCTGTCTCCAAAACTCGGAGGCAAGTTCTGCTTGCCGTTTAGCCGTTTCATTTGCAGCATCTACTGCATGGTTTTGCGCATTTTTTGCTAATCGATTGGCTGCATCCTTGTAAGATTCAGTGATAGCATCCTCGGGTATTTTGGCAAGAACAAATACTCGGTAGCCTATACCTGTTTCTGTACTCCATTTTTCAGAATACCATTTTTTAGTTTTAACACGGCTAACAATATTTGCTGTTAATTGTTTTCCAAATTGTCGGGAGCTACTCGTTGGGTCCATGACGCTACTATCAAGACCATAGGTCAAATATGCATTTTGAAATTTATCTTTTGCTAATGTGCCGATGTATGAAGAAATATTATTAACCGCGCTCCTGCGTGCGTCTGTGCGGGCGCCTTTTTCTGTGGTGTGAGTTGCAGAAAGCCCAACAAATGATAGGTAATTATTTTTCTTTTCAGGTTCATCCATGGTCCATGATGGTCGTTCATTACTAGAGCTCCATATAAGTGTTTCGTTGGCTGCTTCAGGGGGATCTATGTGTCCACTTTTTTCTACACCGAAAGATGCGCAGCCTCCCAATAAAAATACCGTGATAATGAGTAAAGCGAATTTAATATTAAGATTTTTCATAGAATTTCCTAAATACGTTTGTGGTGTTCCTATAGATAGACGTGAAAAATTATTATATTTGAAATAGTTTTAGAAAATAATTTGAATGAGTAACTTGTTAATGATGAGGGTGCTAATAATAGGGAGTATCATTTAATTTCTGATTGAAG
>JAOTSL010000009.1 GCA_029864945.1 Gammaproteobacteria bacterium | reverse complement strand
TCTTGCTTTGGTGTGGTTTGTTATGACGCCCATCTCTAACTGAAACTTATGCTGCATTTCCTCAAAAGCCCGAAAAGCAGCTTTTTTTGCGCCTAACTGGGTGGCTTTTGGTGATTTTGTTGTAATTGTTTTACGGTATTTTAATAGGGTTGTCTGGTATTTTTGCACAGCGCCCTGAAATCCTGATGCCCTGGCACCATATGCGCCGGTAGCGGAGCCGATTACTGATGAAGAATTGTCTTGCAATTTCTTCTTCATCTCCGCTATGGCAACGGTTTCATTTTCACCCAATGAAAGTGAAACTTCTGCTAAATGTTGATTTTGTTCTGCATTCCTCAATGTATGCAAAATTGCTAGCTCGGTTCTAGATGGCTGCTTTCCGACAAGATAGGGCTGATTGGCAAAAATTGCCTGCGTATTTTGATCATCATAAATATCATTTGTTGTAATACCGCATTGCTGCTCAAGCTGGGTGGTGGATATTGCTCGGTTGCTTAGTAATATTTCTGCCATTGCGGCATTCCTTTGCGTTTCTCGATTTGTGTTTATTGGAACGGCCGTAAAGCGATAGGTTTGATAGGGTTATTGTGAGGGTGGGTCACAGTTTTGACCTTAATCTCAGCTTATTTGGGTGCGGGGTGTTATTTGTGGGTATTATAATGTTAAAATTTACGGTATGAGCCGCCCGCCAAAAATTACCTCTATTGAAAAATTATTGAAGAAACATCAGGAGCTTATACATTCTGATATGTTAAAAGTTGTCTCGCATGTGCAACGTGTAGAAGATGATTGGTATATAAATACGTTAATGATTGATGGATATGATGTGCCATTTCGTTATAAGCGAAAAAAGAAATACAGAGATTTGAATGGCCAGTGTGTAAATCTGACATATTATTCAATAATGGAAAGTGTGGCCGGGTTTGATCTGGAAGTGATGAAGGTTGTTCGGGTAAAAAGAGCTTAATTACTAGTGCGGTAAGTAATAGTGAAAAAGTAGCAGCAAAAAGAAATAAGAACACAAGCACAAGCACAAGCACCTCAGATATTTTTCTCCTCCGCCTATTTGTTATTTTTATGTAAGTAATGTGATTTATTTATTCGCTTTAGGGTCTCAATCCACTACGTTCTTTAATCCTCTTTTTTGTATTTTCCTTCAATCACAACGTGTCCGTCCTTTTCTTTATACGCAGTGCCATCATATGTGTGCTGGGTAAATTGCGAAGTTTGAATAATATTAGAGTGTTTTAGCGCCCAAACGATAAATGCCCTGCGTGCAAAGGGAATTAATGCAACAAAGCCAATGGCGTCTGTAAAAAAGCCGGGTGTTAGAAGCAATGCGCCGCTGATCAGTAAAATTAATCCTTCCATCATTTCTAAAGCAGGAATTTCACCGCGTTGCATGGTGTTTTGTACTCGTTGAAAAGTGGATATGCCCTGCGCTCTCAGCATTGCGGCACCTAAAACGGCAGTGCCTATTATGATGAGTATGGTTGGAATGGCGCCAATGACGCTGCCAACTTTGATCAAAAGGTAGATTTCAATCACGGGAATGGCGATAAAAAGCACGATTAGAATTTTTAGAGGGTTCATGTCAGTTGGTTTCTTTTTTAAAGTTTTATTTGAAGACGATTGCTAAGGCGGTATTATTCGCAATTCACGTCCCTGTGCGCAATTTGTTGCGCCATCACGTATAAGTTCAATGTAAGGGTTTTTTATGCAAAATCAAGCGGAATTTCTATTGGTGCAAACTAGCTGTCCGGATAATGACTCGGCAATCGTGCTGGCACAACGAATAATTAAAGAAAAAGTGGCTGCTTGTGTTAACGTTTTGCCGCCAGTTACGTCTATTTATGAGTGGAAAGGCGAAATAAAGCAGGATTCGGAAGTTTTGTTGTTGATAAAGATACAAAAATGCCGATATCCAGACCTGCAAGCGCTGATTTGTGCGACTCATCCTTATGAACTTCCCGAAGTGATCGCAGTCCCTATAAGCGAAGGTTTGCCAGAGTTTTTATCCTGGATTCGAGATGAAACATCGGTTGCATCAACTGTTACAAAAGTTTAAATAAAAAGTGTAGTATAAAAATGAAACGATTTATTGCCTTATTTCTATTGATGTTTTTTGCGTCGTCTCAAGCTTGGGCCTTGCCTGAGGACGATGAGCCGTTGATGCCTGATGAGGCGTTTAAGCTAAAAGCCTATGCGATTGCACCATATATGATTCGTGTCGAATGGGTGATTACTGATGGCTACTATCTATATAAGCACGGATTTAAATTTTCAACAAAAAGCGAAGACGTAAAGCTGGGTGAGCCTCGTTATCCCAAAGGTAAAATTAAAGACGATGAATTTTTTGGTAAGGTAGAAAGCTATCGGAAAAAAGTTACTATCGATATCCCGATAGAGCGGTCTTCAAAAGTATTGTTGGACATGGTGCTGGACACTGAGTCTCAGGGCTGTGCAGATATCGGTGTTTGTTACCCGCCTCAAAAAGAATCAAAAAAGTTTTCATTGATCCCTGTTGATGATGACAGCGTCAAGATTGAGCCATTGAAAAAAACTGGTTTAGCGACGCTAAGTTCATTAAGTAAAAATCTTGGGTTGCCGCAACAGGACGAATTTTTAAAAGCAGACCAGGCGTTTGCGTTCGGTGCAGAAGTAATTGATGGCAATACTATCCTTGCCCATTGGGATATTGCTGACGGTTATTATTTGTATCGCGATAAATTCGAGTTTTCTGTGGAAGATGGCGCTGGCGTAACGCTAGGTAAAATTGATTATCCGCCCATTAGCAAAGAAATTGAAGATGAAGTGTTCGGTAAAATGGCTGTTTATTACCATGAGGCAGCTATAAAAATCCCGCTTAAGCGAGCGGTGACATCACCGATTGATATGGTGCTGCGGGCAAATTATCAGGGTTGTGCTGATGCTGGTTTTTGTTATCCGCCTGAGTCTCAAACTATGGGGCTGTCTTTACCGAAGGGTTCAAAGGGAACATCAGAACCTATGGCGGCAATTGCTGAAAAAGCGGCGGTGCCAGTTTCAGAGCAGGATGGTATTGCTAACTCTCTGCTAAATGACAGTATTGTCGGCATTGTTCTGAGCTTTTTTGGTTTTGGTTTACTGTTAGCCTTCACGCCATGTGTTTTCCCGATGGTGCCTATTCTTTCCAGCATAATCGTTGGTCAAAGCGGCGAAGTCACCACACGTAAAGCGCTCACTATGTCAGTTGTATATGTGCTGGCAATGGCTTTGACCTATACTGTAGCAGGTATTATCGCCGGGTTATTTGGTGCGAACTTGCAGGCTGTATTCCAAACGCCCTGGATATTAATTTCGTTTAGTTTGGTGTTTGTAGCGCTTTCATTTTCTATGTTTGGCTTTTACGAGCTTCAGTTGCCATCTTCGTGGCAAAGCAAATTAACACAGTTGAGCAACAGCCAAAAAGGCGGGACACTGGTCGGTGTTGCAATAATGGGGTTTTTGTCTGCATTAATAGTTGGCCCTTGTGTGGCAGCGCCGTTAATGGGCGCGTTGATTTATATCGGGCAGACGGGTGATGCTGTACTCGGCGGGCTTGCATTGTTTTCATTAAGCATGGGCATGGGCGCACCATTAATTGTGATTGGCGCATCCGCTGGTAAATTGTTGCCTAAAGCGGGTAGCTGGATGGACTCGGTCAAGGCCGTGTTTGGTGTTATGTTGCTTGCCGTTGCGGTTTGGATGCTGGAGCGAGTTGTTCCATCTTCTGTCGCATTGCTGATGTGGGCGATATTGTTGATTGTGTCTGCGGTGTATATGGGCGCGATGACTCAGCTTAAGTTTGATGCTTCCGGATGGAAAAAGCTATGGAAAGGCCTTGGGGTAGTGATGTTTGTATATGGCGTGTTGCTGTTAGTTGGTGTTGCCAGTAATTCGTCTGATCCGTTGCAGCCACTACGTGGGGTTTCTTTCGCGGGCGGTACGGGCGGCAGTGGCGTTGCCCAGCACCAAGAGGCAGAGTTTAAAAAAATTAAATCGGTGGCAGATCTCGATCGAGAAGTGGAGTTAGCAGCGGCTCAGGGTAAAGGTGTGATGCTAGATTTTTATGCGGACTGGTGCGTCTCCTGCAAGGAGATGGAGCGTTATACATTTTCTGACGCTGGCGTTATTAGTGAAATGTCAAAAGGCGTTATGTTGCAGGCAGACGTAACGGCAAATGATGACCTGGATAAGGCGTTGCTGAAAAAATTCAAATTGGTTGGCCCGCCTTCTATGATTTTCTGGAATAAGAGCGGTGAAGAGCTACCGCATATGCGGATGGTGGGATTTCTCGAGGCAGATGAGTTTGCGGCGCATGTTAATAAAGCGTTCAAATGATGCTTCAGGATATTTTTAGGATAAATGGCGCGCAATGAAGATATCGAAAACGGTTAAATATGGATTAGGCGGTGTCGCACTGTTGGTCGCCTTCTTTGCCGGCGACGGCACTATGAGAGCGTACCTGGAATCAACACCAGGTGCGACAGCCGCGAAAGCAATGGAAACAACTTATCGGCCCGGTTTTGAGTTAAAAGATCTTGATGGTAAATTGCGAAACGCCAATGAATGGAATGGGCAAGTAATGGTGGTTAACTTCTGGGCAACCTGGTGTCCTCCTTGTCGCAAGGAAATGCCTGCTTTTATCGAATTGCAGGATAAGTATGGTGGCTTAGGGTTACAATTTGTCGGTATCGCGCTGGATGATGCTCGCAAAGTAGAGGATTTCGTCGATACGATGGGTGTGGAATACCCCGTGCTCGTGGGGCAGGAGGATGCAACTGCTGCTTCTGATGCCTATGGAAATCGACTAGGAGCTCTGCCTTATACCGCTGTTGTTGATCGAGAAGGTACAATTGTGAAAACGTACAGAGGTGAAGTTTCTAAAGCTTCTATCGAGAAGTTAATCAATCGATTGTTGTAACCCCGTTAATTCACGAAGTTTTCTAGCTGTTTACGCTATAGGTTCTTTTTTGCGGAAAATCCGTGCTTCAGTTAAATTGATCCCCTTTAAAAGCCATCAATCTTGTGTCGAATTGCGTTTAAAAGTCGTTATTTGTCTGGACAAGGCAATTTATCTCGTGCAAAATCCGACATTATAGACAAACGTGTGGTTATTGAGTGGAAAAGAAACAAAGAGATATAAAAGACGCTATTTGTAACTATTCGATTAAGTAAATAATTTGAAAAAAATCATGGAAAAGAGACTAAAAAAGGATTTATGGCCAATATATTAGTGTTAAATGGGCCGAACCTGAATTTATTGGGCGTACGTGAGCCGGGGCATTACGGACTTCAGACGTTAGATTCAATTGTTCAGGGGTTAATCTCTATAGCTAAAGCTGAAAATCATGAGGCTACAGCATTTCAAAGTAATGCAGAGCATGAGTTAATTGCTCGTGTGCATCAGGCTAAAGATGATGGAACTGAATTTATTATTATTAACCCAGCGGCTTTCACGCATACTAGCGTGGCGCTGAGGGATGCGTTTTCCGCTGTAAGTATACCGTTTATAGAAGTGCACTTATCTAATGTGCATGCTAGAGAATCTTTTCGTCACCACTCGTATTTTTCCGATATCGCAGTGGGTGTAATTTGTGGTCTGGGCGCGCAGGGATATGAGCTGGCGTTGGCCGCAGCAATAAAATATTTGGATATGAGGACAGAGTCTTAGAATGGATATTCGTAAAATCAAGAAATTAATTGAGCTACTTGACGAATCCGGCGTTGCCGAGATTGAAATTCATGAGGGTGAGGAGTCGGTGCGTATTAGTCGTTACGGTTCGCAAGCGCAGGTATTTGCTGCGCCAGCACCTCAGCCTGTTGCCGCGTCAGTGGCGGTACCGGTGCCGGCGGCACTTGCTGCGCCAGAAGCGGCGCCAGTCGTCGCGGGTCATTCGGTTACTTCACCAATGGTGGGTACGTTTTATCGCGCAGCAACGCCGGGCTCCAAGTCATTTGTTGAGGTCGGTGATCGTGTTAATGTTGGTGACACATTGTGTATTATCGAAGCAATGAAAATATTGAATCAGATAGAGGCGGACAAGGCTGGCGTTATTATTGATGTGCCTATCGAAAACGGACAACCTTGTGAGTATGGTCAAACATTATTTGTTATCGATTAATTGATAACGTTGGTGTTACAAGGCTATTTTCTGGTCGGTAATATTTCTATTCAACAATATAAAAGTACTTAAAACTCTCTTATGCTAAATAAAGTTGTCATTGCCAATCGCGGTGAAATCGCTCTTCGTATATTAAGGGCCTGTCGTGAATTGGGTATCAAAACAGTTGCAGTGCATTCGTCTGCAGATCGGGATTTAAAACACGTACGCTTCGCCGATGAGTCAGTTTGTATTGGTGGTCCTGCGTCGGCTGAAAGCTATTTAAATGTTCCTGCTATTATCAGTGCCGCAGAGGTAACTGATGCTGTGGCCATTCATCCTGGCTACGGTTTCTTATCTGAAAACGCAGATTTTGCCGAGCGTGTTGAAAGTAGCGGGTTTACGTTTATTGGACCAAAGTCTGAAACGATTCGTCTTATGGGGGATAAAGTTTCTGCTATCAGAGCTATGAAAGAATCCGGTGTGCCATGTGTGCCCGGTTCTGGCGGCCCATTAAACGAAGACCCTGAAGAAAATTTACGCATCGCGAAAGAAATTGGCTACCCCATTATTATCAAAGCTGCCAGTGGTGGCGGTGGTCGTGGTATGCGTGTTGTGCGAAGCGAAGCTGCTTTACCAAATGCGGTGTCGTTAACAAAGTCTGAGGCGTTGGCGGTATTTGGTGATGACACGGTTTACATGGAAAAATTCCTGGAAAATCCGCGTCATATCGAATTTCAGGTGGTGGCCGATACTCACGGTAATGCAATCCATCTTGGTGAGCGCGATTGCTCTATGCAGCGCCGTCATCAAAAAGTAATTGAAGAAGCGCCAGCCCCGGGAATTACGGAAGAAATCCGTAACCGAATGGGCGAGCGTTGTGCCGAAGCATGTCGAAAAATTGGGTATCGAGGCGTAGGAACGTTTGAGTTTCTATATGAAAATGGCGAGTTCTATTTTATTGAAATGAATACGCGTCTGCAAGTTGAGCACCCTGTGACTGAATTAGTAACCGGTGTCGATCTGGTTGTGGAGCAGCTTCGGGTTGCCGCTGGCGAGCCGCTTTCTTATAAGCAATCTGACATTAAATTAACAGGGCATGCAATTGAATGCCGGATCAACGCCGAAGATGCGAAAACTTTCATGCCTTCGCCAGGTAAGATTACAGCGTTTCATCCACCGGGTGGTCCGGGTGTTCGTTGGGACTCACATATTTATACTGGTTATGTTGTGCCGCCGTACTATGATTCGATGATAGGTAAATTAATCACTACAGGTAATACTCGAACTGCTGCACTGGCAAGAATGCGTACCGCCTTAAGTGAGTTAGTTGTTGATGGCATTAGAATTAACAAAGAATTGCATGAAGATATTTTAAGAGACGGTGGTTTTATCGCTGGCGGTACTAATATTCATTATCTAGAGAAAAAGCTAGAAGCGTAGTATTTCTAAGTGAATGTTTTTCCTTTGATTGATACCTAAACTATTAATGCCTAAACTATTAATGCCTAAACTATTAATGCTTAAGCTATTACGCCTAAGCTTAAGTTTAGGCATTTTTCTTTAAACTCCTATCTGGTTTTATTTTAAATTATATGTCCTGGATTCAACTGACTTTTTTAACAAGTGCTGAGGTTGCTGAGAAGCTATCAGATCTTATGCATGATTACGGTGCGGTAGCGGTTACTCTTAAAGAAGGCGGAGCTGAAGAAATTTTCGAGCCACCTATTGGGGAGACCCCTCTATGGCAAGATACCCAAGTGGTAGGTTTATTTGAGGGTGATCAGAGCATTGAGACGACGCTTTCTCTCATAAAGCAAAATCTGGCACTTGATGATTTTCCGGAATATCAGCAAACGCGTATCGAAGATCAGGATTGGGAGCGAGCCTGGCTAGCTGATTTTAAGCCTATGCAGTTTGGGAAAAAACTGTGGATCGTGCCTAGTGCATATGAGCCAGTTGATAAAGATGCAGTGAATATTTTTCTTGATCCTGGGTTGGCGTTTGGCACAGGTACTCACCCAACAACAGCCCTATGCCTTGCGTGGTTAGATGAGCACAAGGTAATTGGTCAGGATGTTATTGACTATGGTTGTGGCTCGGGTGTTTTGGGGATAGCTGCAGCAAAGCTCGGGGCAAAAATGATAAGCGCTGTTGATATTGACCCTCAGGCAATAACCGCGACAGACGCAAATTCAGAAAAAAATAACGTCGCTGAAAATATAGAAAGCTACCTTCCGGAGAGTTTTCCTGAAAAGGCGGCAGATTTATTGCTTGCAAATATTTTAGCAAACCCTTTGATGGACTTAGCTGAACATTTTGCTGAGCTACTGAAAGATAGCGGTCAGGTCGTGTTGTCTGGTATTTTAGAAGAGCAGGCGGAAGACGTATTAGCGGTGTATCGGCAGTATTTTAATATGGGGCCTGTCGTTACGCTTGATGGCTGGGTGATGCTACAAGGCAAAAAGATTTAATTTTTAAAGTGAAGTGATTTACAAGGTTGTTGAAGAGCAGCATTTTTTATTTGTATGATACAAAATATCAGGTTAAAACATGTACACTGAGTGTCCCAGTTGTCAAACATTTTTCAAAATCACACCTAATCAGTTAAAAGCTGCTGGCGGCAAGGTGCGGTGCGGTAACTGCGGAGAGGTATTTAGCGCGTTAGACGGGTTGGTGGATGTAGTCCCGGAAGATGTAGCAATTGCAGCAAAGTCCGATTCTTCGAAAGAAGAAAGCGCTGCTCTCGATGAGGTGCAGTCTCAATCGCTGTCTGAGATTGACGTACCCACTGAGCCGCTTGCGGCAAGTGAAATAAATACTGTAGATGAGTCGAGTGACTTGGTGGTTAGCAAGGCTGATGATGAATCAATGTCGTTTGCTGACGTAGAAATTCCTGGAATGAGCGATGTTGCCGGTGATGATGTTGCGCTTGAGTCTGATTTTCTCTCATCAGAGCCTCAATCCCGGCCATCAGAAACCAAGACAATTACCACGCAAGAAGAAATAAATCAGGATATTGATGCCGCGCTTGATGGGTTATTCGACGGCAATACTGAAATGTCACCATCCGAGGATGTTTTTGCATCTGTGACATCGCCCGAATTAGATGTTAAATCAGAGTTATCTTCCATCAGTGAGCTAGATGAGTTGGATGACCTGGATTTTGGTGATCTTGATAATGCGGGGGGCGATAAGCAAAAATCGGTTTCTTTAGAAAGTGACGCGACATCTGGGTTTTCTAAATCCAAGCTTGAGACAACCCTAACAGAGTTTACTGGCGATAAGGACGCAGGGGCCGATAGTTCCTCGTTGTCCGAGTTTGAGAGAGAGTTAGGTAAATTATCTACTGCCGAAACCAAGCAGGAGGGGGTGGCGCTTGATGATTCAAGTTTTGATCTGGGAGACTCATTCCTCGATTCCGACGCTTTTGCTGCGGAGTCTAGGCAAAAAGTACAATTTGAATCTGTTAAAGATAGCGATGCTTTTTCTGGTGATAGCTTTATTCTTGAAGAGCTAGATGAGGGGAAAAAGCAGTCTGGCGGCGGTGCAGTTGCCAAAACGGCCTGGATTTCGGTAATATTTCTGTTGCTGTTAGTGTTGTTTGGCCAGTTTGCTTACCTTAAGCGTCAGGACTTGGCGACGTATCCCGAGTTAAAGCCAGTAATAGAAAATTTATGCATGAATCTCAACAAAATATATCCTTGCGATATATCGGCTGCCAAAGATGCGAGTGCAATAGAGCTATTGGAAAGGAATGTTGTTTCACACCCAAATGCAAAAAATGCACTGTTAATAACGTCTACTATTGAAAATAAAGCGGAATTTGATCAAGCGTTTCCGAATCTAATATTAACATTCTCTGATATTAATCAAAAAATAATTGCTAAACGTAAGTTTTCACCTGCCGAATACTTGTCGAAAGACGTTGACATTGAGGCCGGTATGAAAGCGAAAGTGCCTATGAAGTTAATGTTGGAAATCGTAGACCCCGGTGAAGAGGCGGTTAATTTTGAATTTAACTTTCAGTAACTCTAGTAACTCCAGTAACTTCAACAAGCCCAGCAAGTCAGTTAGTTAGAATTAATAAAATAGAAATAAAACAATAGGTTTTACAGTTTTAATGTGGCGAAAAATCAAATGATGGTGCTAAATGAAAATATATCCTCAGTGAAGAGCTCGGGTAATATTTATTTTCAATAGCCTTCATTTCAACTTGATTTATTTCATTTAATTTAAATCTCGATTTTTTTTCCAAATTGATCAAATTTTAGTTCCATAATAATCCCGAAATCGGTATGATTATTCTCCGTTTTTTGAGACACAGTAGTCGATTACTTTGCTAGAGATAGGCCCCTATAAACTAACAGGCAAGGTTTTACTTGCACCAATGGCTGGCATAACGGACAAACCGTTTAGAGATATTTGTCGCCGCATGGGTGCCGCTATGACAACCTGTGAGATGGTATCTTCCGAAGCAGGGTTGAGGGACTCTAAAAAAACAAAAGAACGATTGATTTTTTCTGAAGATGAAACGCTGAGAAGTGTGCAAATCGTTGGCTCCGACCCAGAAAAACTAGCGGAAGCCGCACGTTTTAATGTTGAGAATGGCGCTCATATAATTGATATCAATATGGGTTGTCCTGCTAAAAAAGTATGTAGTGTTGCTGCTGGTTCTGCTTTATTGCGTGATGAAAAACTGGTAGAAAGAATATTAAAAAGTGTGGTGAGTGCGGTTGATGTTCCTGTCACGTTAAAAACACGAACTGGTTGGAATGTCGAAAATAAAAATGGCGTGAACATTGCGATGATTGCAGAAGATGCAGGGATACGCGCCATAGCAGTGCACGGTAGAACTCGCTCATGCATGTATTCAGGTGAAGCAGAATACGAGACGATTGCACGAATAAAATCGAGTATTTCGATTCCTGTTATTGTTAATGGCGATATAACTTCGCCGAAAAAAGCAAAAGAAATCTTGGATTTTACAAATGCCGATGCGGTAATGGTCGGCCGTGGTGCACAAGGAAATCCTTGGATATTCAGAGAAATTAATGAGTATCTGGCGAGCGGCTTATTTATTGCCAGACCTACTTTACCTGAAAGGCAAAAAGTTTTAATCGACCATATAAAAAATTTATATCAGTTTTATGGGGAGTATAGGGGAGTACGTATAGCGCGAAAGCATATTAATTGGTATTGTGGTGTGCTTGAGGGGTATATTTCTTTTCGAAAAAAAATGAATCAAATAGATAATGCTAACGAACAGTTGGATGTTGTTTATGATTTTTTTCATCAATCAAAAATGGAAGGGGAAAAAGCGGCATGACCGGGATTCCAGTTGAAAACACAATTGAAAATGAATTTGCACAAACTCAAACCGTAGACGTGTCTACATCAAATATTCAGGAGTGTGTGCAAGAGTCAATGGAAACATATTTCTCAAATCTTGATGGGCACGGTACTAACGAGCTTTATAAAATGGTTATCGGTGAAGTTGAGCAACCATTATTGCGTGTTGTATTAAAGCATACTCGAGGCAATCAAACTCGCGCTGCAGAGATTCTTGGTATTAACCGTGGAACTTTGCGTAAAAAATTAAAAATGTATGATTTGGGCTAATAGCTCTTCATAAAAAATATTTTTTCATTGGCCGACAATCTTGAGATTGTCGGCCTTTGTTTTTAGATGAGGTCTCACTTTAGTTAGTAGTCGTAGTCTTTTTATTTATTAATGATGCAGGGGTTGCCGAACGCACTCTGCTTCTAAATTCCTCATAACCACATCATCTCTTTAACATATTTTCTGGATATCAAACATGGTAAAAATTAAACGCGCATTGATCAGTGTTTCTGATAAGAAAGGCATTCTTGAATTTGCAAAATTTCTTGAAAGTCAGGATGTTGAAATTCTATCAACCGGCGGAACCGCACGCTTGTTTATGGATAACAATGTAAAAGTGACCGAAGTGTCGCAATATACCGGGTATCCTGAAATGATGGACGGGCGAGTCAAAACCTTACACCCAAGAGTGCATGGTGGTATTCTTGGTCGTCGTGGTATCGATGAGAAAATAATGTCAGATAACGGAATTTCTGAAATTGATCTCGTCATTGTTAACCTATACCCCTTTACGCAAACAATTGCTAAGCCTGATTGCACATTACCTGATGCAATTGAAAATATTGATATTGGCGGGCCGACAATGGTTCGCTCGGCAGCAAAAAATAATGCGTCAGTTGCTATCGTTGTTAATGCATCAGATTACCAGCCTGTAATGGATGAAATGAGCAGTAACAGTGGGGCGTTATCTCAAGTGACGCGATTTTCTCTTGCAGTGAAAGCGTTTGAGCACACCGCTGCTTATGATGGCGCTATTGCGAATCATTTGGGCGCAATTAGTTTGGAAGGTGAAAAGCGCGACTTTCCAAATACATTTAATCAGCAGTTTACTAAATCTCAAGATTTGCGCTATGGTGAAAACCCACATCAATCTGCAGCATTTTATGTAGAAAAAGAACTAACAGATGCCAGTGTCAGTTCGGCAAAACAGATACAAGGTAAAGAATTATCATTTAATAATATAGCTGATACAGATTCAGCGCTTGAATGTGTAAAGCAATTTGACGAGCCTGCATGTGTCATCGTAAAACATGCTAATCCTTGTGGCGTTGCCGTTAGCGATAATATTCAACAAGCATATCAATTAGCATTTGCTACCGACCCGACATCCGCATTCGGTGGAATTATCGCATTTAATCGAGAGTTGGATGCAGTCACAGCAAAACTAATTGTTGAAAAACAATTCGTGGAAGTAATTATCGCCCCGTCAATTTCTGCTGATGCTGTAAAAATTGTTGCAGAAAAGAAAAATGTGCGATTACTAGAATGTGGTCAGTGGTCGGATAAAAACCCTTCGGGAATAGACTTCAAACGGGTCAATGGTGGCTTGCTTATTCAGGATCGGGATAATGGTGTTATCACTGAAGCTGATTTAAAAATTGTAACTGAACGAAAACCGACAGAGCAGGAATTAAAAGATTTACTTTTTGCGTGGAAAGTTGGAAAGTTTGTTAAATCTAATGCAATTATCTATTCTAAAAATGGCCAGACCATTGGTGTGGGCGCAGGCCAAATGAGCCGAGTTTATAGCGCTAAAATCGCTGGTATTAAAGCAGAAGATGAAAGCCTGGTAGTTAAAGGATCCGTGATGGCATCAGATGCATTTTTCCCATTCAGAGATGGGCTTGATGCAGCAGGAGAAGTTGGTATCACAGCCGTGATTCAGCCCGGTGGTTCTATGCGCGACCAGGAAGTGATTGATGCAGCGAATGAGCATGGTATAGCAATGGTGTTTACCTCAATGCGCCACTTCCGCCATTAACGTTAAAATCGAAGTTAATTAATAAAAAAGGCCCTTATGAAGGGCCTTTTTTATTGTGTTTGAAATTTAGTTTTTAAAAAAGATCATACGCATATTTAATTCCAATGCTGGTATTTAGACCATTATAGGTTTCGTCAGAATGTGCGAGTATAAACCCCGATTCTAGATTTATTTTCAGGCTCTTAGAAAGCGGTGTGTCGACGTCAACGGAAATAAATAAATTTAACGCGCTGTCATTCATGTACATTAAATCCATCCCGTAAAATACGTGTGAACTATGCCCCAAGCTTTGCATAACGCCTGCTGCCCCAAAAGGCGTAGCGTTGCCGTAGCCGCCTTTTAGTCGATAGACCATATTCACATTAACGAGAGAGTCGCGTTGATATGTGAAGTAAATTATACGTGCGCCATGGTCGCTGTTAACATTTGTCATTATCTGATTGACTGACCACATGTTTTTACGAGGTGATTCAACTTCTTCTACTTTATCGCCTTTTTTGATCGTGTATTTTGTTAATTCATATGTGTCTGAAATTGATAGCTCGCCTTTTGAAAAATCTTCGAACACTTCGTTTACTTTTATATGGCCAACGGGTTGTCTAAATGATTCCTTGCCGTTAATGTCTTTAATTTCACGGAACACCGCATAGTAGGTGCCTTCTTCTACGCCGACATTTTTTCCGATATTAATAGCGAGTTTGTTTTCAAGTACTGAAAGAATTTTTCCATTAAATACGTCGCGCGAAGTTTGGGTTGTTTTCTTAACCCAGTGACCTGTATCAATTGAAAGCTGGCCAATGATGATTTCAGCTATTGAATAAACAGATGTGACTTGCGTTACTTCTATAATCCCCTTTGTGTCTTCAAGGTATCCGTAGGAGTTGCCGTCGTCATCCTCAATCTCATCACCTTCCTCATACACTTGATAGGTGTCGCCGATTTTGATGCCGGCTGTTTCGCCAAGGTCAAAATATACCAATCTTTTATCTGTTTTAATGATGCGTCCAAGCTCGAGAAATTTGGTTTTAAGTTTGAAAGGCATTGAGTATTCCATTTGAGCTAAGAAGGCCTTCATGCTTCTAATTTTATATTTCTCAGTCCAGAGAAATATATTTTCGCCGTTGGTTTTGTAGATTAGAAAAGTAAGTTTTCCTTTCTTTTTTTCTGTGTCGAATTTGACATCAGCGACCCATCTTATACCTGCCTTAGAGGCGGCTTGTAATCGTTTCTTTAGTGGCTTGGATGCTGGAATTCGCCCGTGTGCGTTCTTGGATACAGAAAATTTTCGTAAATTATTCAGACTCTTGCGTACTATAGTTCTGAAGTCGGAGGAATGATCTTTGTGATGCCCATTCAGGTAGGTATATACGAGAATATCTTCGTTAGCCGAGTGTGCCTGAGTGCTGAAGAATAATGCCGCGACAATAAATAGATTCAAAGGCCATATAAGTTTGGTGAATGGTCGTTTCATAAGTTGGTACCCAATTTAACAAAGTGCTGTTATTGGGTAATCGACATTTGCGTGATGAAACTTAAGTATTTTCTAATTTTTCCAGTAGTTCCATCCACTCTTCTTCAAGAACCTCTAGTTTTCGGTTCGTTTCTATCTGTTTGGTGAGTGCGTCGGTTAATTTGGATTTGTTTTCATCTTCGTAAATAGAAGAGTCTGATAGCAATGTTTCCAGCGCCGCTTTTTCAGCGTTTAGTAGATCAACACTTTTTTCGATAGTATTAACTCTATTTCGAAGAGGTTGTTGTTGTTTTCGTAAATCAGCATCGAGTTTACGCTGTTCTTTACGAGAAATGGTATTGCCTGAGTCTAAGTTTGATTCACTTGAACTATCTGACAGGGAGCTTGCTTGTTTTATAAATAGACGATAGTCCTCGAGATCTCCATCAAATTCAGTGACTGCTTTATTATGAACAAGGATAAATGAGTCACATACCGTTCTTAAAAGATGGCGGTCGTGAGAAACAATGGCCAATGCGCCCTGAAAATCCTGTAATGCCAATGTCAGCGCGTCACGCATATCCAGATCAAGGTGGTTTGTCGGTTCATCGAGTAATAATAGATTGGGTTTTAGGTACACGATCATCGCGAGCACTAGACGAGCTTTTTCACCGCCCGAAAACGTCTCAATGGTTTGAGAAACCTTGTCATCGTGAAAGTTAAACCCACCAAGATAATCACGTAACTGCTGCTCGCTAGCCCGTTTGTCTAATAGGCTCATGTGCTGTAGCGCTGAGTTTTGGAGGTTGAGTTGGCTTAATTGATGTTGAGCAAAATATCCAATATTAAGATTATTGTTAGCTTCTATTTTGCCGGTGCTCGGAATTAACTCATTAGATAATAGCTTAACCAGTGTTGATTTTCCTGCACCATTAGCACCCAGAATACCAATCCTATCGCCAGCAAACATATTTAAATTAACATTTTCTATTATTGGTTTTTGACCATAAGCAACGGAAACATCATCAAGCCGGAGTAATGTGTGTGGATTATTGGCTGGCGCCTTAAAAGAGAAATGAAAAGGGGAGTCAATGTGTGCTGGCCCGATTAACTCGAGTTTCTCTAAGGCTTTTATTCGGCTTTGAGCCTGTTTGGCTTTTGTGGCCTGGGCTTTAAAACGATTTATAAAACTTTGTACGTGTTGAATGTGTTTTTGTTGTTTTTCATAGCCCGCTTGTTGAAGCGCAATCTGTTGAGTGCGGAAATTTTCGTAGGACGAATAGTTTCCGTTATAAATTGATACCTGATGACGAGATATGTGTAAAACCTGATTAATCACACTGTCTAAAAAATCCCTGTCGTGTGATATGAGTAAAAGCGTGCCTGCATAGGATTTTAAATAATCTTCAAGCCATAAAACCGCATCAAGATCTAAGTGATTGGTTGGTTCATCGAGTAACAAAATATCAGATCGACACATCAATGCTCGCGCAAGGTTCAGGCGCATTTGCCAGCCGCCAGAAAAGCTTGAAACCGGATTTGAAAACTGTTCTTGAGTAAAGCTCAGACCGTTTAGTAACTTTGCTGCTTTACTTTTCCCTGCATAACCTTGAATTTCCTCCATTTTATGATGAAGGCGGGCTATGTTCTCGGCATCGTGTGCTGTTTCTGCTGCGCCGAGTTCTCTTAATGTGTCTGATAACTCTTTATCACCTTCGAGTGCGTAATCAATGGCGCTCAAATGCTGATTGCGGATTTCTTGTTCAACATGCGCAATGACCAGCTTGCTAGATAACGTAAAGTCGCCAGTATCAAGTTCCAGGTTTTTTAGAATGAGAGAAAATAAACTGGATTTTCCCGCCCCGTTTGCACCGGTAACACCTACCCGTTTTGACGGGTAGATAATAAAGGATGCGTTTTCAAAAAGAAGTTGTGGGCCACGTTTAAGGCAGGCGTTTTTTAATTCAAGCACGGGTTATATGTCTAATGATTAATTCGCAGCCATTCTAACCAATAATGATGAAATATGTAACGTGATAAAAACGTGAAGTTTTGGTGACTTCCTTGTGATGTTTTCTCCCTATTATCGTTGAGAGTAATACAAAACTAAACTGAAAGGAAAATCACATGAAACTGAGTATGAAAAAAAGTCTTCTTGCCCTAGCGCTTGCCATGGGAGTGGGGTCGGCTGCCAATGCAGCTACATGGGACGTGAAAATCACAAACCTGACAAATGGCAACCACTTCACGCCTCTTCTGGTAACGGCGCATGCTAGTACCGCTCACTTATATACTCCGGGCATCGCAGCTAGTGCTGCATTACAGGGAATGGCTGAGTGTGGCGATTTAAGCGGTTTACTTGCCCTGACTGAAGTGGGTGCTGCGGATGCTGATACTATTGTTAATCCGGTAGGCACGGGTGATTTGCTAGCGCCGGGCGCAAGCACAACTGCAATGATAACTACGTCTGCTACACACTTATCAATTGTGGCAATGATTTTACCAACAAACGACGGCTTTGTAGGGTTGGACGCGATGCAGATTCCAACAGCAGCAGGCACATATACCTATTTTATAAATGGTTACGATGCGGGAACCGAAGCAAATACTGAACTGAAAGACGTAGCTAGTTCTTGTGCGATTAATCAGGAGGGGTATCCCGGTGCGCCAAGTGGTCATGAAGGTACTGGCGGCTCAGGAATGGTTGGCGCGGACAGCAATACAATGGTGCATGTACACCGTGGTGTATTAGGTGATAGTGATTCGACGGGTGGCTTAAGTGATCTGGATAGCACCGTTCATCGTTGGCAGAACCCGATAGCCAAAGTGACTGTAACTGTTAACTGAGGAGCCGGATTATGAGAGAACTAAAAAATAGATTTAAAGCACAATATAAAAATACGTCAAAAGATCGTTTAAAAATAGGGGTTGTGTCAATTCTAGCGCTATCTCTCGCAGCCTGTTTTCACAACGAAGATGATGACGAGAACATGCCGGTAGTAGCAATGTATAAGGTTACGGTTAGTAATTTAACAAATGGTCAGCCAATGACACCAGTGGCTATTGTTGTCCATAAAAGTGGTTACGATGCATGGACGTTGGGCGGTATGGCTTCCATCGGTTTAGAAAAATTAGCCGAAGGCGGTGATACCGCTGATTTTATTACAGAAGCGTCAGCAAATATGAATGTATCAACAACTGACGTAGCAGGTGCTACGCCTTTTGGTCCTGGTTCATCTGTGATGGTTGAAGTAAAAGCTAACTATAGTAATGACTTAAAGCTCAGTCTTGCATCAATGCTAGCCAATACTAATGATGCCTTTACCGGTTTATTATCTGCTGATATCGGATCGCTTGCGATTGGTGAAAGCATGACAATGATGAGCCACGTTTTTGATGCGGGAACAGAATCAAATACAGAGGCCTCGGGAACACTTGCTGGTCCTGCGGACGAATCTACTGCTGCAAGCAAAGCGTATAGCGCTACACGAGATGATTTACATGATTTTGTATCAGTACATGCCGGTGTTGTCACAATGGACGATGGTTTAACTACATCAATTCTTGATGAATCTCATCGATGGAATGGTGTCGCTGCAAAAATAATGGTCGAGCGTTTATAACGAGATTGGTTAGCCACCGTTAAGTTGGTGGCTAACCGCTTTTACGAATGTAGCGAAACGTTATTTTTATCACATTAAACTCTAATCTCTCAATTGTCTGCCCTCTATTACTAAATTATTTAGCCTTATCGATAAAAACATTTTATGTGAATGTGCGAAGCTAATGGATTAAAACGTATTATTTATAAGGCTTGGAACGATATTCGCTTCAAAAAATGAATCCCGTATACTTTAGCGAACAACTTATGAATGAGCATAACAATCACGCAAATACATTAGTCGCACAAGGACTGGTAGATCATAAAGCGCACAACCTGATAAAGGCGCGTACATTTTACGAGCAGGCGTTAATTATAGAGCCTGGTCATGGTGATGCGCTTCATCTTTTAGGTATGGTCGCAGATGAAGAAGGTGATGCTAAAACTGCAATTCAATTGCTTGATGCAGCTATTGATAGCGCCCCTACTGTTGCTATTTACCACAATAATTTAGGTAATATATATTTTAAAGCAGGAAATTACGAGCTCGCTGAAAAGTATTTTTCTAATGCTACATCAATCAATCCTCAGTATATAGAAGCTAAGTTTAATTTAGGGAATGTGTTTCTCGCAAATAATGATATTTCTTCTGCCCAAAAGCTGTATCAGGAAATTGTGTCTGGCAATCCACATTTTGTTCCCGCTCTTAATAATCTTGTAGAAATATATTTAACGGAAGACAATTTCTCTGCCGCGTATGAATGCTTAAAAGATAATGAGTGTGTTCAGCAAGATATTGACCTCAGCATCAAATACGAAGAAATTATGTTGATATATGCAGGGCGGGTGGAAGACGATGAAAAGAAGATAGAGCTTTTAAAAAACATACTGAAAATAGATGATCAAAATTTAGATGTGAAATTTAGCCTTGCCAATTTGTATAAAAATACGGGGAATATGGAAGATGCTGGTTCCTATTACGAGGAAATACTTAATCAGGATGTAGCTTACTTCGGTGCGCAGGTAAATTATGGTGTCGTTGATATGTGGCGTGGAAAATTTGAGTCAGCCCGTATCAAGTTTGAGGCGGCATATAGAATTAATTCTGTTGATTACGTATTGCTAAATAATCTTGGTATGGTCCATCAAGCATTAAAAAGTGTAGTCGAATCGCAACGTTTTTATGAGAAAGCAATAGCCCTAAACGAAAATAAACCTGAAGCGTACTGGAATTACTCTCTATTGTTGTTATTGAAGGGGGAGTATGAATTAGGTTGGCAGTATTATGAAAAGCGTTGGGATATTGCGGAGCAATTACTTTCCGAAAAAAGAAATTACACGTGTCCCGCCTGGAGTGGTGAGTCGCTAGAAAGAAAAACTTTGTTTATTTATTGTGAGCAGGGTTACGGGGACTCTATCCAGTTTTTCCGATATTTGATCGACCTCCTTGAAAAGAACAATCATATTGTATTTGAATGCCCGGAACCGCTTGTGCGGTTATTTCAGCACGTGCACCCAAAATTGAAGATTGTAAGTCCATCGGATAAGTTTTTGGATTTTGATTTTCATATTGCAATGATGAGTTTGCCGCTTGTACATAAAACGACGTTATCGGATATGCCACGTACTACACCGTACCTGAAAACCGTGACGATTGATGATGAAAAATGGCTTAATTGTATGAGAGCGAGGGTGGATGAAAAGATACGCTCGGATAAAAACAAAAAAGTTGGCTTAGTTTGGGCGGGAAACCCGCGAAAACATGATTTAGTAAATAACATGATTGATCAACGGCGGAGTTGTAAGATTGAAGATTTGTCTTCTGCATTGAGCCTGAACGAATTAGAATTTTACAGTCTACAGAAAAATGGATTAGGACTGGAGTCGTTGATGAATGGTCAGATAATCGATTGCATGGGTGAAGTCGAAGATTTTTACGACACGGCATGTATAATTCAAAATCTTGATCTTGTTATTTCTGTTGATACCGCTGTGGCGCATCTCGCAGCGGCACTAGGTAAACCTGTATGGTTGTTGTCGAGATATGATGGCTGTTGGCGTTGGTTGTTGGATAGAGAGGATTCTCCCTGGTATCCAACTGTGAGACTGTTTCGACAATCAGAACCAGGAGATTGGAATGATGTATTCGATCAGGTTAGAGAGGCTCTGATCGAGCTGCCTGACAATAACTAATCAGGCTGGAAAGGCAGAGTTTTAATTCGGACAGCCCCTGTTTTTTCCCTTGTATGTCTATTTTTTTACAAATTCCTTCCCAGCTTTTATTTTGAAATACTTTCAATATCACAAGTTGAAGTTGTTTTTCCGTTAATGTATTCAAGCAGTGTGTGGTCTGGGTTAAATCTCGAATAAAATAATTTATCGACGATAAATTGTCATCATAGCTTCGATTGTGTTGTGAAAAACTAGTAACATCATCCGCTATTCTTTTAGTTAGTTCTGTTTTATTCTCATTTTGACAGGTGTTTTTTAAAATTATTGAAACAATGCTGGCATCTAGGTCATTAAGTGATGCGGAGAGTTGAGCCACGAAGTTATCGAAAAAGATGCCATCCATGTCAATAGTTATTTTTTTTGCGGTGGCACTTAATGGTTTGGCTAATAGGATTGCATTGCACCCACTGAAGGCGTTCTTTTTATAGCCCACTCTTAAAGCTCTAAAATTAAACGAAAGCCAAAATTTAAGTAATCGAGTCGTAGCGCCAAAACTGCAACCGACAAAATCAAATTTATTTTCTTCTGCATATTCAATTACTGATGCAAGTAATGTTGAGCCAATTTTATTTTCCTGAAGATCAGGTAGGACCGCAATTCTTACTATTCTTAAATATTGTAAAGAACCCGCTTCAGGCAATCCTAAATGCATAACAATTGATTGTGGCAATAATTCGCCTTTAGGGCGACGATAACCGTTGTATATATCGTCAATTAAGTCGCTGTCGAGTCTTCCCTCCGTCTCTGTAATAGCCGCTGCTATAAGTGTATCTTTGTAATATGACGTAAATATCGTCAAGTTATTAGAGTTCATTAATTGCCGGAGATCATTTGGTGTTGTTTTATAATGCGCACTTTTGAGTAAAGAGAAAATACATTTCAATTGTTCCTCATCGGAAACCAGGTTTTTGTTATCGCTTAAGCGAGTTTCAATATCACTGACGGGAATATCTATTTCCAGGTTTGGTAACTGAGGTTCAACGGAAAGCATGAATGTGCGATCAATAAATGCCTCAAGTGGATCATTAGTTTGCCACCTTATGGGTTGTTCCAGTTTGATTGATTTCCATTGCGGCGTGAGAGTATCGAGCTTCTTTGAAAAGCGAGTAATAAAACCTTGTCCTGAGCCCTCGTAACCATGAAGGGTCGTGGAAAATATAATGCGAGAGTAATGTTGCAGTAATGCTTCTAGCGTAAAAAGGTTATGCCCCGCAGCTTCATCCACCACGAGTAAATCTGTATCAGGAAATTGTGTCAGTAGATTGTCGGGCGCAACAAAGCAGACCTGACTATTTTCAAATGTAACGTGCCCAGTGCTTATTTTAGCATTTGGCAGTGTTAGTTTAATGTGTTTGAAAATGACTGCTGATGCAGCAAGTGACGGGGCAGTAATAATTATATTCATCGTTCTGGATGAAATTAACTGGCCAATTGCAATGCCAATCGCTGCAGACTTTCCTCTTCCTCTGTCTGCGGTTATCGTTAGCGGTCTTTTACTTCGACCAGAAGCCACTTTTTTAATTGTTTCAATTGCCGTTTTTTGTGGTGAAAATATATCGTGTTTGACTGAAGGTGGTGCGATATATGAGGGGGGAATAATATCAAGGTGTTCCCCTTTTAATGTGAACCTTAGGAATGAGTTTTCGTCGTGAATAGCGCTTAATATGTATTGATAAAATGGATTGTCCGTATTCCCATTATTTGCAGACTGATCGTCTGGTATAAGTACAAGAAAAAGGCCACCACTTTTTAATGTGCCTGAAATTGCCGCCATAAGATTAGGGTCAAATGCAGCGTGTAGATGAAGCACAATTAAATCATATTCGTGTCCAATTATATCATTTGCTTTCAGGGCATTGGTTTTATCTACAAAAATTGCATTGCCGCCAGATTGCATGACTTGTTCAGCAAACTGGCTTAAAGACTCCTGGCAAGTTTGGAAAGCCACTGGTAGTCGATGGCCATTTTTTTTGGCGATTTCCCGAAAAAATATAATTTGATCTTGTAGTTTTGTGTAATCGGTTTTGCGCATGATTAGGGTAATGTCATTGTTGATCAATACAGTATTGAAAATACTATCACAGTTACGGCCGTTATATTGCTCCTCAGATTCCTGCCTTTTATCACCGAATAGTCGATTTAAACCCTGCTCTAAAAAAGAGACGCTCGTTTTTAATATTGCGCCATAAATTCAACGCCTCTCGCTAGAACGTGTTTCCACGCTTTTCTTGTGTTGTCGTCAAATTCTGGGTCACATTCTGCAACTGTTGCTAACAAGCTTATTTCCCAATACTTGTAGAATTCTGGCTTAATGTTCCTTCCTTTATGTGCCTGGGCAATATCTACCAGGTCCTGATCGTTGTCACCATTTGATTCACTGGCTGCGATAATACTAAACAGCGAGACTTCCATCATTTTGTTAAGTCTAACCATGTCAGTTTTATCGAATAGTGCCGCAATTTCAGGCGATGACTGGTGAAAGTGCTCATAAAAAGCGGTAAAAAAATATTTGTCATTCAGGCATCGTCTGAGGCTGGAATTGAGTAAATCTTGATTGTTTAACTGGTTCATCATGTAGCCCGAAATGAAGGAGGAATAGAAAACATTAGCGGTCTAAATGGAAATATCTTTAATTACTTTAGAACGGAAAAACGTAATTAAAGTTAGCAAATTCGGGGAAATGGGCTGTCATCGAGTTCAGGTATAAAGCGTGATCCGCCAAGGCTGGTTTGTAATAGTAAATTAGAGTGATCGCTACTAACCAGTCCTATTTCATGGATATCATTTTGTTTGAGAAACACAGGATCGGGTTGCCACTTAGCGTCAGCAACAAAGATTATTCTGCCTTCGCTGGCGAGATAATAGGGAGAAAAACCGAGGATGTCACAAAATGTAGTGACTTCCTTTTTTATTGGTATATTGTCTTCTACCAATTTTATGCCTAGCTGAGTATTGGAAATGATCTCATGGCAGACTGTTGCTAGGCCGCCACGAGTAGGATCTCTCATAAATTTAATTTCCGGAATTTCAATTAGTTCAGCGCCAAGTTTTAAAACGCTGGCGCAATCTGACGCTAGATTGCTGCTTAAACCATATTCTCCTCTGGCTAGCATTACCGCCGCACCATGGTCGCCTATGCTGCCGGTTATGAACACATTATCTCCGGCCTGGATGTTATCGGTGGAAAGGTCATTTCTTAACGCTGTACCGATACCCGTTGTGGAAATGTAAACGCCACTTACATTTCCCCGAGGTAAAACTTTGGTATCGCCAGTGACAATTTGGACGTTATTTTCTTTTGCGGTAGTTGCCAT
>JAOTSL010000133.1 GCA_029864945.1 Gammaproteobacteria bacterium | reverse complement strand
CGTAGAGATCAATAAAGCCGCTGGTTTGTATATGGAAGTAAGTTTACCTCCTCAACGCTATTTGATTACACTGGATAAACAAAGCACTTTATTTGAAACTGTATTTACAGTAACAAAAAATAGTAACAATACTTTAAGGTTTGACAAATTCCAACGAGTAGACCCAGTAATATCTGTGGCCCGAGGTGGAACATCTACCTCATCCGTTGCTGAAGAAAAAATGGGGGTATCTGAATTAATTAATTACAAGCTAGCTAAACGAAAAAAGGAGCTTGCAAATAATTATCAACAAATACCAGTGAAATTGTCTTTATTTCCGGGGATTTCTACACCTGCTAAAATTTTAAATGGTAAAAAAGATATTGCTGAACTGGAGCTCCAAATATTAGGAAGCGATTCAGACAATGCCAATATATCAATTGGATATTTAGCCGCCACTGTAAAAGAAGATATTATTGGTGGTCAGGGCGCGGGCATTTTCAGTCATGTAGGCGGTAATTTATATGGTGGTCAAGGTGCAGGTGTTGTCAGTGTAACTAAAGGTAATATATATGGTGGACAAGGTGCAGGCGTTGTCGCAATTAGTAACGGAGACCTTGTTGGTGGCATGGGCGCAGGCATTCTCACTTTAACCAAAGGAGATGTAAATGGAGGCCAGGGAGCCGGTATCGCCAGTATCATATCTGGTAATCTTAAGGGTGGCCAAGGTGCTGGGGTTGCCTCAATTACCACTGGGAATGTTATCGGTGCTCAGGCCGCTGGCATAGTCAATATCATTAGTGGTGACATTACAGGATTCCAAGTTGCTGGTATTTTAAATTACACCGGCGGTAACCTGGGAGGAGCACAAGTATCCGGCCTGGCAAATATTTCTAGCGGTGTTAATGAAAGCGCACAAATAAGTGCACTGAATATTTCAAAACATGCAAAAGAACTTCAACTTGGCATTATCAATATTGCTACAAAAAATGATGGCCTAGCCTTAAGTTTAATCAATGTAATTGGAAATGGCCGATTAGATGTTGGCGTAAGTTATGACGAATCAGAATACAGCAACTTGACCATTCGATCAGGCGCACAACGTATTTACAACCATCTTTCTATCGGTACAAAAACTGAAAATGAGATAAGTTATACACGTTTACGTTGGGGAATCGGTCTAAATAAAAAATACCAAAATTCGATCTCTATGGATCATGAAATATTAGTGGGTTCCCGCTTCCAAAAAGGTGACATAGTTAAAAACTGTACGACATGCAGTCACTATTCTCCGGTAATAACTCTCGGAAGCACATTATCATATTCAATTATTCCAGAAATTAAATTACTCGCTGGAGCATCCATCAATATCTTACAAAAACACACTAGTGATAAGTCAAGTAATGAGCAGTTTTTTGGAAGAGAGTCAGATAAAGTTTGGCCAGGGGCATTACTTGGGGTTGAGGTCAGTTTGCAATAAAATTGCTGTCTTAGATGGGAATATTACGAGGCTTAAAAGTGAGCCTCATAATATGCGAAAATAATTTATTTAACTGATTTTTTCAAACTAACACCTGAGCCAGTTTCCTGGGACCAAAGTATTTGCACACCACCATCCACTGCGAACATTTCCATTTGATTCACAACCGGACTTAAACTTTTAGATACAGTTTGAAGGGTTGAACTGACATTCGCAGCTGCATCATAATCAATACTAAAAAGTTTATAGCCAGACGCATCCTGAGAGACGCTCCAATATTGCCAACTAATAGTAAACTGATTTAAAGCTGTTGATACAACTTTTGGTGCAACATGATCATTAGGTATTGTTTTTTCAATTGGTTGAGCAGTAGCAAAAGCAGCGGTATCGCTCACAATAAAACTAGAAGCTAACCAGTTACCAGTTGTAACCGAGTATGCATTTGCGCGTATGATCGCATTTTTACGAAACCTTGGGGCCACGGCACCGTCACCCGTTTCTACCCATGCAACAACAACATTGCCAGCACTATCCACCGCAACGCTCGTGTCGTTTGAATCAAGACTGAAATAAATATTTTCTGCGGCAGACCAACTATCGGTACTTGTAAATTCACTCGCCCAAATAGTGCCTCGCTTATTCAGGTTTGAGCCGTTTGTTTGCGTCCAGCTTGTCCATATATTTCCAGAAGCATTTACCGCAACTGAAAAGTCTAAAACCTCGCCCTCTCCATTACTCACTAACGAAGATGTTTGCCAAATAGATGAACTATACCAATTTGAATACAGACTTAACTGTGTTTCTGCACTGCTAAGCGCAGTTTTATTGTGCTGCGACCATAATGCAATACCGCTAGTTTGGTTACGCTGAACCAGTTTAATATCTCTTACCGTCGATAAACCATCGCTAATCATCGTCGGAGATAACCAGGCCGAGCCATCATAGGTATTTTGGTAGACATTTACGACACCACTAAGATCATCACGCCCCAACCAAACGAGTTCGGCGATATTATTATCATTTAAAATCAACCCCACCTTATTTTGTACCGCCACTGCACCAGTTACAATTACATCAGGCGCGCTCCAAGTGGCGCTTGCTGAATTATAACGGGACACAAATAGATTATTTTCACCGTTCGCATTACCCGTATTCTGAGGTGTTTTTGTAGGGTCTATTAATTCGCCCAATTGAACCCAAGCAACAAAAACATCACCTATGTCATTTATGGATACTGCTACGTCTCCAACGAATATATTGTTTAAATTTTGATCAAACACGGTTTTACTTGTATCTGCCGCATCGGAAACAGCCAGTATCCCAGCCTTTGTTTGCTCTAGATAGCCCTCCTTCAATTTAGAATCAACACCCCAACTATTCGAAGAAGCAGTGTATTTTTTAGCGTAGATGATAGTTTTACTTTGAAGGAGTTTGTGAAAATGGGGGGGATCGTAAGCACCACTGGTATGATCATCCGTGGATGCTGCAATACCAAGAGATGTTTTATCATCATCAACGACTTGTGTTTGCTGCTCTTGCCAGACAACAACAATATCACCATTACTACTTATCGCTGCTTTGCTATCAGTAATACTCCCTGCGGAATAAATATCACCTGTTGAAGCCCAAATATTTTCTTCATCATCAGTCTTAGATGTGCAGCCGAATAACAAAGCGCTGAGAATAGCACTAAGCATAGTGCAGGCTAATAGAAACTTAAGTCCATAAGTTGTTTTATTTTTGAGCATTTTCTTATCATTGGAAGTTGATGAAGACTCACTTTATCGAGAATCATGGCAGGTGACAAATAATATTGAAACACATTCACTTTTGACCAAAAATCACTCGATAAACATAGCATCACCATAGCTATAAAACCTGTATTTGGATTCAATTGCGTGCTGGTAAGCATCTTTTATCTGCTCACTTGATGCAAAAGCGCTTACGAGCATTAATAATGTAGATTCAGGCAAATGAAAATTGGTGATCAGTGCATTTACTATATTAAATTTGTATCCGGGATAAATAAAAATATCCGTGTCTCCATTAAACGGCCGCAATTCTCCGCTTTCTGAAAGCCCTGCACGGGCAGCAGACTCAAGACTACGCACAACGGTTGTTCCTACAGCAACAATTCGACCACCATTTTTTCGTGTTTGATTGATTTTTGCACAAGTTTCAGGCGATACATCAATTCGTTCTCTGTGCATTTTATGCTCAATTATATTGTCGACGCGTATGGGCTGAAACGTACCTGCACCTACGTGCAAGGTCACATAGGAAAAATCTACGCCCTTGTCTTTTATCTTCCCTAAAATTTCTTCATCAAAATGCAATCCAGCCGTTGGCGCTGCCACTGCTCCCGGGTGTTGCGCAAATACTGTTTGATAACGATTTTTGTCGTAGTCTGTTGCATCTCGATGCATATAAGGCGGCAAAGGTATTTCACCCAATTCCTCAAGCGTGCTTAACAAGTTGCTCTCACCAGAAAACTCCAGCTCAAATAAGCCTTCATCACGACCAACCACTTTAGCCGTCACACCGCCCGGAAAAGACAATATCCCGTCAAGTTTGGGAGACTTGCTGGCGCGCACAAAAGCCATGGCCCGGTTTTCACCCATTATGCGTTCGATCAATACCTCGACTGCACCGCCTGTCTCTTTTTTTCCGAATAATCGCGCAGGAATCACGCGAGTATTATTCATCACGAGTAAATCTCCGGGGCGTATTAAATCGAGGATATCAGTGAACTGAGCATCTTCTAACTGACCTGTTGCACGCGTTAAATGAAGTAAACGACTATCGGTTCGTTTATCACAGGGCTGTTGCGCGATCAGGGAATCGGGTAAAGTAAAACTAAAGTCTTTTTTCTGCATGTCAGCATTATATCAGGATACAAATTACATTGTCTTTGCCAAACCCCATTCAAGCCGCAAATCCACACCACAGTGCCATTGTTAAGGCGTCAGCCGGTGTGGGTAAAACCTATTTACTGGTCACACGCCTTATCCGATTACTTTTACTGGACGTTAGACCTGATGCCATTTTGGCCATCACCTTTACTCGAAAAGCCGCCGCTGAAATGCAGTCCCGCCTTTTTGACCGCCTCTACATGCTAGCAACCACTAGCGAATCTGATTTAGTTGCTGAGCTAAGTAATATCGGCGTTGAAACCAACCAAAAAATGGTAGAAAAATCACGCGGGCTTTATGAAACCATGATGCGTAGTGATAGCCAGGTAAAAACAAATACATTTCATGCTTTTTGCCAGGAAATTTTACGTAAATTCCCCCTTGAATCTGAAGTACCACCTGGCTTTGAACTACTTGATGACGAACCCAGTTATATCGCCGCCGCCTGGGATGCACTTTATGAAGAGGCAACATTGCAGCCTGAATCTGAAATTGCGGTGGCTCTGGAACAACTTTATGAACTTGCGGCTGGCTTATCTAACACCCGAGACTGCTTAAACAGTTTTGTGAACCAACGAAGCGACTGGTGGGCTTACACGTCTGAATTTGAAAACCCAGCAGAGTATGCCTCAGAAAAATTATTAGATGAGTTAGACTTAGATTTAGATGCTACGCCCTACGCAGACTTTTTTAATGAATCGCGTAAAAATGAAATCAACAAAATTGCACAATTACTAGCACTACATGAAACAGCGACAAATCTAAAACATGTTTCATTATTTCATCAGGTAACCATGAGTGAGGCGTTTGAAAACTCACTTACTGAAAAAGAATACATTTCCTGGGTACAAAAACTGTCCAGCATTTTATTCAAAACCGATGGTAATATGCGATTTGATAAAACGGTAAAGACTCGTGCAAAAAAATTAACAGAAGCAGGTGAAGACGAATTTCTTGGCCTTTGCCTTTCCGTTTGCAAAAGATTAAACACTGCTAAAGAAATTGCCAGACAACAACATAACTATTATTTCAATACAGCCTGGTATGTGGCAGGCGAAGCACTCCTTAACCATTTTCAACAATTAAAATTACAACAACGATTACTGGATTTTACCGATCTTGAGTGGCGCACCTTTAATTTACTTAATCACAGTGAGAATGCTACCTGGGTACAGTACAAACTAGATCAGCGCATTGAGCATTTACTGGTTGATGAGTTTCAGGACACCAACCCAACACAATGGCGACTATTGTTACCGATAATGCAAGAATTTGTAACGGATACCGATCGCCTAAGAAGCGTCTTTCTGGTGGGTGATGAAAAACAATCAATTTACAGTTTTCGTCGGGCAGATCCCAAGTTATTTATAACAGCCAGTGACTGGTTACATGAAAACCTTGAAGCAAAATCATTCCCTATGGACAAGTCCAGGCGTTCAGCGTCACCAATTATGAATTTGTTGAATAGCGTTTTTATGTCAGATGATTTCAAAGACACTTTACCTGGGTTTCATACTCACTCAACATTTATGGAAAATGCGGCTGGTGAAGTACATCTACTCCCCTTAATAGAGCCGACAGAAAAAACAGAGGAGCCTATCTATTTTCGGAATTCTATTACGACACCATTACCCCAGGAGGACGATACATTTTATCGTGAGGGGAAACAAATCGCTCAAAGTATTATTGAGTTAATGCAGCCACATCACTTTATCGAACGTGATGGCAAAGCCGTAAATGTGTCATACAAAGACATCATGCTACTTATTCGTTCGAGAAAACACCTAAGCTCTTACGAAACCGCCCTTCGTGAAGCAGGCATTCCTTATATCAGTAACAACAAAGGAACATTGTTTGATTGCCAGGAAATACAAGATTTAATTGCCTTATTAGATGTTTTATATACGCCTTATAATAACTTATCGCTTGCGACTGTATTACGCTCACCGATTTTCATGTGCAGCAATAACGCGTTACTTATTTTGGCAGAAAAAACAACTGCTGAAAAAAACAGTAGCTGGTTTGATATTTTACTGGAAAATAGTAATAGCGATAACTGGCCAGCAGAACTGAGTTTAGCAGCAGAATACTTAAGTCGATGGCAAAATAATATAGGCCAGTTACCCATTCACGATATGCTGGACAGAATGTTTTTTGAAGCAAATATTTTTGAGCGTTATCATAAAGCCGTCCCCGAACATTTTCGTAATCGCGTAAAATCAAATCTCACACAATTTTTATCGCTAGCATTGGATATTGATAGCGGGCGGTATCCTTCTTTGGGTCGATTTATCGCAAAATTACACTCACTTATTCAAAATGATGCGTCGCCAGATGAAACAACCGATACCAGCAGCACTGGAACAGTAAGAATACTAACAATCCACGCTTCAAAAGGGCTTGAAGCACCGGTTGTATTTTTAGCTGATGCAGCCGACAGTAAAAGAGAAAAAAGCCATAGCTATACAACATTGATCGACTGGCCGGAAGAAGATGATAAGCCATCGACGTTTTTAATCTGTCCAAAAAAGGAAAACCAAATTCAACTAGTGACTGAATTGCTAACTCGTCAGAAACAAAAATCAATTATTGAGGATGCCAACCTCCTATATGTCGCCCTTACTCGCGCGAGACAGTTTTTATACATTAGTGGTTGCGGAAAAGGCGCACCAGAAAAACTTGGCTGGTATGGCCTGCTTCAAAAACACTGGCCAACACAAGAACTCGCAATTAAAGAATCAGAACTAGAACCAATTATTGCAATAAAGAAAATGAAACTCATTCAGGATGACCTGACAATTCCCCCTAAACTGTTTGTCAGTGATCAGGAAGAAAATGAGGTAATTGACGAAATAGAACAAGAACCAATTATCGAAGATGACAAAGCTCAGCAACGCGGCACAATAATACACCGCGCAATTGAGTTGCTTAGCGGAAATGAATCAACTGACCATACTGAAATAAAAGAACAATTATCCGCCGAATTCAACCTAGACGTTCATAGCGAAAATTTCACCAATCTCTTTAAAGAAGCAAACAAAACAATTATGCACTCTGAGTTTTCATCTTTATTTGATCATACTCAATTCGACAACGCCTACAATGAGGTCCCAATTCAAATAAAATCCGGTAGAGGTTTGAAACACGGCATTATTGATAGGCTAGTAGTTAGTGGTAATAACATTACAATTGTTGACTATAAAACACATCAATCAACCGATGAAAATGCACTAAGGGCAACAGCGGAATCCTATCAACCTCAGATGCAATTGTATGCTGGCGCAGTTGCTAAACTTTGGCCAACCTCCAGCGTTAAACAACTCATAGTATTCACGCATTACCTGAAAAGCTTTGAATTAGCAGAGGATAATGCATGAACAATTCAGTCATTTATCGTCGAAGTAATCAAAAATAGTTTTGATCAATAAGTTGTGATAACCCCAATGAACTGACCTACGCCAGCTAATGCAACAGTCGAGTCATCGATTCACGTATTTACTAGCAGGTATGAATTCGAAATGTGCGTTTAATTCCGCACATAATATTCGAAGGTACTTTAAGTAAAAAGAGAGTTATTTGACTTTATCAATTAATTTCTCAAATGAATCTTTCGTATCATCCATTGTATCTTTAACGTCATCCATATTTTTTTTGGCATCGTCCAATTTTTGCTGAACGTTGTCGTGCACATCATCACCTTTTTGCTTTAGCTCTGACGCCTCATCAATGCCGGCATTAATTTTTGAAGACACCATATCCCAGTTTAGCGCGGCATAAGCTGCGGCAGCAATGATTATGATAAGTAGAAGTTTCATTTTATGTACGCCTGTTATCTGTTATTAGGAAAGCAGTTTTTAAAGCAATATACCTACCGTGTTAGACTTTCTGTACTAAATATTCTGCACTAGACTTACAACATCAAACAATGAAATATCCTCATCTGCCTCCTGCAAAATAACATCAACCGAAGAACTAGGCCGCCCATTTACTAGGTTATTTAGCACATTCGCCAACATTATTATTTTTAGAGTGTTGGCAATTCGAGATATGATTATCGACTTATTTTCTGAGCGCAGCTCATCAGCTATATTTATTTCTCGAACAATCAATTATCCTAAATTAATCAGTTAAAAAT
>JAOTSL010000132.1 GCA_029864945.1 Gammaproteobacteria bacterium | reverse complement strand
TTACACCGGTAGTCATTACATATTTACGGTCACTAAAATATTCGCCTGTTAACAATTCAAAAAGAATAACACCGAGACTATACAGATCTGAGCACTGATCTGACATATTCCCGGCCACAGTTTCTGGGCTTTGATATCGCGAAACAGAGAGGTTTTTAACGCGGCCTTTGCTCTCTACATTATTATCTGCTCTGGTATCATCTTCATTTTTTTCGCCAGCCTCTTTACTAGATGGTTTTAAAGTAAGTTCCATCGCCGATAAAATGGCATTCCCATAGGTATCAAAAAATATGTTGTCTGGATGTATGTTGCCATGAACATGGCCTTGAATAGACAGGTAATGCAAACCACTTGCAAGCTGAGACACAACATCCAGTGCAAAAGCGGCTGAGACAGGCTTCCCTAAAAAAGAAGATAACGTTTTACTACCAAAATACTCGGTCACGAAATATTGTTTTGATTCTATTTCACCATAATCGACAATTTTGGCTACATGTGGATGCACAACTTGAAATTTACTTCTATCTGAAATCATCCTCATTAAAAATTTTGGATTGATTTCATACTCATCATTCACAATACTCAACATGAATGATTTTCGACTTTCTCTATCAACAGCATGAAAAACACACACAAATTGATTTTCACATAATTGTTTTTCCAGAATATAATTATGTATGTCTTTCATATACTCGCTATTAATCGTTTCTTCATGTAATTACTCGGCGCAATATCACTTACCCAAAAAATGGGCTGATTTTATGTATAAAAGGAAAAATTAGTAAAACTCGAAGGCAGAATAGAAAACAATTATCAATTTATAAGTCAATTTATGCTATTAAATTAAAATAAACTCTAATTACCGACAATTGTTTTCTGATTTCCGCAGTATCTGACTATTTATAAAGACATAGATAAGCACTATCTACTTCTATTTTAACCGTAAATGAAACATCTGCTTCAACAATAAACATTTCATTTACAGCAATAGTACGCCACTGGCTTGATCCAGGTAACATAACCGACATGGTCCCGCTTATTAGCGTCATATGTTCAACACAATTTGTAGCGAACTCATATTCGCCAGCAGCCATAACACCAACCGTGGCTTTATCTTCACCCGCGTTAAATGCAAGTGACTTTACATTTCCATCAAAATATTCATTACCTTCAAACATCTTCTTTGAGCTACCTTTAAATAAGTTACATTTAGTATATGTTGATTTTACCCTTAATTTTTAAACACAGGGTATCAAATTCAGTTCTGATACAATCAAATCTAATTTAGTGTATTTTAAAGCCGATTTTAGACCTTATCAATCAATTAAGTTAATATTCAGCAACCACATATATCCACTGATAATAATTTAGCCGATAATAGTTAATTAGTACTAAGAGCCTAGCAGCAGTAACAACATAATCACTTAACATCCAGTCTAATTAAGTAAAATCAGATTATAAAGTTTAGGTCTATTATATTATAGCCGTTACGTTTAAAATATAACCATTGTTCAAATTACATATGATATCGTTTTGGAATAGAATAAAAGGCACGCGAACAAAAGCCATTTTAATATCATGGGTTGCTTTCAGCTGCCTATTACTAAGTACTCTTTCTCATGCTGAAACCGTTAAAATTGGAGTCCGTACAGTTAACGGTATTGAGAATGCAATTAACAAATGGCAGGAAACCGCAAACTATCTAACCAGCTCGATAAAAAATACAACTTTCGAATTAGTTCCTGTCACCGGCATTGGTGATTTAGCAGATAGAACAGGACGGAACGAATTTGATTTCATACTCACTAATCCATCTTCATATGTTGAAATAGAACAAAAACACAATGCCAGTCGTCTGGTAACTTTACAGAATAAGCGTCAAGGTAAACCTTACACCGTTTTCGGCTCTGTTATTTTCACTAGAAAAGACAGGGATGACATCAATACCATCCAGGATCTAGAAGATAAAACCTTGATGGTAATATCCGAAAAAGCATTTGGTGGATGGCAAGTCGCACGAGGTGAAATGTTGGACAATGATTTTACTCCCCATAAAAAACTAAAAAAATTAATCTACTCTAGTCAAAATACCCAATTCGACGTGGTCAACTCTGTACTCAATCATACTGCTGATGCAGGGGTCGTTAGAACAGACATGCTTGAACGCATGGAAGCCCGAAATAAGATTCACATCACTGATATAAAAGTCCTTGGGCAAAAAAAAACAAAGGGCTTTCCTTTTTTACATAGCACTAAACTATACCCTGAATGGGCATTCGTTAAGGCGCATCACACATCAAATGAACTTGCTCAAAAAGTTGCGATAGCCCTACTCAATTTAAACGTAGATCACCCTGCCGCAATATCTGGGCAATACGTTGGCTGGAACGTGCCTTTAAATTACGAACCGGTTAATGAATTACTACGCCAACTTCGAGTGGAACCCTACGAAAATTATGGAAAACTGGAATTAAGTGAGGCCTTTTCCGTTTATAGAATAGAATTTGAAGCTATAGCCGCCCTATTCTTACTCGCATTAACCGTACTCTTATATTTCTATCGTACAAACTGTATTTTAAGTCGTAAAAAAATAGATATCGAAAATAAAAACAACGAACTCGAAATAGAAATCAGCCAGCGCAACAATAACATTACCTTGCTGAACACCATTGGTAATGCACAATCTTCATACATCAATACCAGTAATGAAAAAATCGCATTCGATTCGTTGTTAACTGGCATACTTGAATTAACCGGCAGTCACTTTGGTAGTATTATTCAGGTAAAAGAATATACCAACGCGCAACACCGTTACACCTCATACTCTACTCTTACGCGATATTACAATGATAATGGTCTACTTGTAACAGATTCCATCCCAATTGACTTTGCTAATGTCACGCCTATATTTGAAGTGCTAGAGCGTGTAACCCAACAACAACTACCAATAATATCAACTATAAGCCTGTCAGACTCCGATATACTTTCTAAAAAAATAATATCTAATATGCCGTGCTCTGAAAATTTCCTGGCCGCTCCGATTATGTTAAATAAACAATTGCTAGGCACTATCTTTTTATGGAATTCCGTAAAAGAATTCGACAATGAGTTACTTGAATTATTCACCCCTTTGCTGTCTACATGTACTAATTTAATTACCCGCTTTAACGAAAAAAAATTAGCCTCAGAAAACGAACATGCACTGCGAGAAAGCGAAAAACAACAAAGAACCATTCTCGACACAATATCGGATGCCTTAATCGTGATTAATGAAGATGGAAAAATAGGAAAGTTTAATCCAGCTGCAGAGCAAATGTTCGGTTATACCAATGACGAAGTAATAGGCAAACTGATAAACATACTGATGCCGGAAGATTTATCAGACAAACACAATTACTACATAAAAAAGCGTCTTGAAGGCGATAAATCCATTGAAAATGCAGTCATCGCCGAAGTTATAGGTAAGCGAAAAGATGGCAGTGAATTCCCCGCTTTATTATCAGTATCTGAAATGACAATAAACCACCGTCGATATTTCACTAGCTTTATGCGAGATATTACAGATACAAAAAAAGCAGAGGAACTGAAGCGAGACAGAGATACCGCTGAACTTGCAAACAAAGCAAAATCTGATTTTTTAGCCAATATGTCTCATGAGTTTAGAACCCCAATGCATGGAATTATGAGTTTCTCGAAACTGGGATTAAAAAAACTTGAAAAACACGAATACAGCTCATTAAAAAAATATTTCGAAAACATTGAAACCAGTGGTCAACGTCTTATTAAGCTAATTAACAACATTCTAGATCTATCTTCTATCGAATCAGGCCAAATGAGCCTTGAGTTGGAAAACTGTAACTTGGAGATAATAATATATAATTGCATTAATGAGATTGAGTCGCTTATCGAAAACAAGTCATTAACAATTACGATAGAAAAAGATGAGGGAGAGTTTGACCTTTCCTGCGACAGAACAAAAATACATCAAACTGTAACTAATTTATTATCAAATGCTATTAAGTTTTCACCTGAAAATGACACCATTCTAATACGTATACAGCATGAACTAATGCTTCAAGACAATCAGAAAATCAAAGCACTACGCTTAAGTGTATTAGACAATGGTATAGGTATACCAAAAGGCGAAGAAAAATCGGTCTTTAATAAGTTTGCTCAAAGTAGCATAACAAAAAATAACGCCGGCGGTACCGGCCTAGGCCTCTCCATCTGTAAAGAATTTATTAAATTACATCACGGCGACATAACAGCCTCCAATCAACCTGAAGGCGGTACATGCTTCGGCTTTATTCTACCTATCCAGCCCCAAATTACAGACGCAACATGATAATAATAACTGGTATCGTGAAATAATTAACCAAGCTTATCATCCGCAATTTTATACCGTGGATCCTCAATCACATTAACCTCAACCAGATCACCTGCCTTTGTAAGCAATACTTTACATTCTTCTGTCAGATGAACCAGATGTAATTTTTTATTTAGCTTCAAATACCGATCAGCCAGGGAGTCTATCGCTTCAATTGCAGAATGGTCATACACTCGAGAATTCTTGAAATCAATAATAACATCGTCAGGATCTTCTTCAGGACTAAACAAGTTACCAAAATTATGCACACTACTAAAAAACAGCGGCCCATTTAATTCATAAACTTTTGTTCCACCTTCTGTCATTTTAATATCAACCGCAATATTTTTTGCATGATTCCAGGCAAAAACCAGTGCAGAGACAATAACACCAACAATAACTGCAATAGCCAGATCAGTTGCCACAGTGACGCCAGATACGAGTACTAATACAAATGCATCCGCTTTAGGCACTTTTTTAATAATCCGAAAACTGGACCATTCAAATGTTCCGATAACCACTATAAACATAACCCCAACCAATGCGGCCAGAGGAATTTTTTCGATCAAGGGAGATGCAAAAAGAATAAACAGTAACAAGAACAATGCGGCAGAAATACCTGATAAACGACCGCGCCCTCCGGAATTAACATTAATCATACTCTGACCAATCATGGCACAACCACCCATACCGCCAAACATACCAGTAACCGTATTCGCTACGCCCTGGCCAATACACTCTTTATTACCATGGCCGCGTGTTTGTGTTAGTTCATCAATTAAGGTCATTGTCAGTAAAGATTCAATTAATCCAATAGCCGCGAGAATAAAGGCATAAGGTAAAATTATCCAAAGTGTTTCCAGTGTAAAAGGTACTTCAGGTATATGAAACGCAGGAAAACCACCACCAATTGAAGCGATATCACCAACCGTTCGAGTATCAAGGTTTAACCCAATCACGAGCAGAGAAACAACCAGAATAGCCGCCAACGAAGAAGGTATTACGCGTGTTAATAGTGGCAGATACTTGATAATGACCATGGTTAACGCGATAAGTCCTACCAGTGTCCATAAAGGACCGCCTGTCATCCATTCAGTTGCACCATCTTCTCCCGCGATCTGAAAATTACTTAATTGCGCAAGAAAAATCACTATAGCTAAACCGTTCACGAAGCCCAGCATAACTGGGTGCGGCACCATTCGGATAAATTTACCCATACGCAACACACCAGCAGAAACCTGAATAACACCCATCAGCACAACCGTCGCGAATAAATATTCGACCCCATGTTCTGCTACCAGCGCAACCATGACTACCGCAAGTGCGCCAGTTGCGCCGGAAATCATACCTGGCCGGCCTCCGATTAAAGCCGTAATTAATCCAACCATAAACGCGGCATATAAACCAACCAGCGGATGAACACCTGCAACAAACGCGAATGCAACGGCTTCAGGAACCAGTGCAAGGGCAACTGTTAAACCAGATAAAATATCATCTTTCGTGCTTGCGACACGATTTACAAAAAGTTGGTACATATAAACCTCGTTGAGGGGGGTAAATAAATGAGTAAATGAGAGAGAAAAATTAATGGGTGGCAATTATTGAGCCGGCCTTAAAATTTCTCTAATGAGAGGCGCGGAAATCTACCTAATTATGAGTTAAATGTCAATTAAACGACATATACACCGTATATAAGCAAATCATATTATTGTTTTTTTCTATTTTATAAGCTTAACACGCGCCACTGGTCTATTTTTACTTATATATCAGTCATTTATGTGAACTTAAATGCTAGCTTTATTTTTTGTACTACATCTTATCAATTGAAAAATCACACACTTAGAAATACGTCGAATAACTGACTATATTAGTTGGTTTTATGTCATTTTAGCTTATCTCATTGATATCAATCTAATATAAATTATTGGCTCATTATTTGCTGATTAATTATTGATACTCTTCATATGTAATGTTGACTATTTATAGGTCTAATTAATTGCAAGTTAAAGAATATCTATACCGCGACGATACACTTTATAGATACGGTCTAAACGGAGGTTTAAAATGGTACGCATTCATCAGATGACATTTGGTTTCATAGAAAGAGCTTCTCGTGCTTTCCTTGGTTTTTTGATACTCATAATTTCTTTTTCATTTGCAATTGGAACATCTACATTTGCGACCATGCACATTGTCGCTATGTATCCTCTATTGACCGCATTGGTTGCGTGGGATCCACTTTACATTGCATTTGAGATATTACGAGAACGTTTAATCGAATACTCCATATTGCATTAATACCTCTACTCTTCCCCTCCGTGTGACACGTTACCTTCGTCACTAGGGTGAATGCTAATTCTTATTTACCCCGTTTTGCACTGGGTGTAATCCTCCGTGTTATAATCTCCGAGTTATCCACTTCCTTTATAAACCTTAAAAAGCAAACATGATTGTAATAAGACTGGCTATTGTTTTTGTCCCGTTATTTATTTTACTCATTGGTCCATGGCCAGTAGATAATACGCATTTCCAAAAAACAGATTACGCAATACAAACGCAGCAATATATTAAAAGCATCACCAGAAATAAAAATGAATCCCCTCTAAAGGCTGGCAGCGCAGAGGTTGAGATTACACCAATACCCGGCAGCCCTCTCGCTGGATATTCCGCCCGTGACCCAAAAGAAAATACAGGCGCCATCGATAAGATTTATGCTAAGGCCATTAGCATTGCAAACAATAATACGAATATCACCTTATTATCCGCAGAAATCCTCTTACCTTTGCATGAGCTGGTTGATGCCGTTGTTTTAAAAACCGGCCTGAAACGAAATGAAATTTATTTTACAGCCACTCATACACATTCCGGCCCTGGTGGTTACGCGCATGGCATTGTTGAAAAAGCCTCAATGGGCGATTTTTCTCAAACTCAGTTTGATATGCTGGTCGACGCCCTGTCATCTGCTGTTTTAAAAAGTCGTTCAAATATGCAACCGGTTGAACTGAGATACTCGCGACTTCAACTAACACCAGAGTACGCTCATCAATTTATCCACAATCAACTGTTTGACGGTGCAAAATCCCACAACAGTATTCATGTGCTTGAGCTTATCAATACAAACACTTTTTCTCACCTAGCAACATTACTTACTTTTAGTGCACACCCTACTTTTCTTGGTCGGCTAAATCGAAAAATCAGTGGTGACTATCCAAATGCATTGATGCGTGAACTAAAAATGAAACTAGGTGGAACTACCATGTTTTCTGTTGGAGCAGTCGGCAGTATGCTACCAACCGGTGATGGTCTGCATAACGTAAAAACTGTAAAAAATGAATTAAGGCAAATGAATGATGCAGCAAAAACCCTAGCTGATTTCATTAGCACCTCATTAAAAAATAATGCATCAATTGACAAAAATAAACTGATTAAAATTTCCAGTTGGAAAGAAAAAAATACCACCATTCAATCAGAAATCGTACCTGTTTTACTGCCGTATCCCAATTATCGAATCACAGACAATTTAAGATTAAGCCCCTTTCTTGTGAATTCAATATTTCATGATAACGACACCTTCATTCACGCAATTAAAATTGGCAAACTTTTCTTTCTATCCTACCCAGCAGACTACTCAGGCGAGCTTGCGGCATCTCTTGAAAAGTGGGGAGACCAAAACAACGCTTATCCTTGGGCAACATCCTTTAACGGCGAATATCTTGGCTATATTATGCCCTCTGAACACTACGATATGGATCACTATGTCACCCGTGACGTCAATTTTTTCGGACGATGGGCGGGCGATTATTTCGAGGAACTAAGCAAAGAGATCATTTCAAGCCTCAAATAAATTCCTCGCCAAAAAGTCGATTCATTAGCACTTTTTTGCTTGCACGCATTTTATCTCCATCTGTGATAAAACTGTGATAAATAGGGTTTAAGCTTTGTTAATAATAGGCTAAAACTAAAAGTTACAATATAGATGGTAGGCAAATATGACACGTAAAATTCTTGTAGTAGAAGATAATCCGGAAATAGCTGATTTGCTGGCAATGCACCTTAAAGATCTAAACGCCGAAATCGAGATTATTCACGACGGGCTCGAAGGACTTAAAAAGGCGCAAACCAATAAGTATGATCTTATTATTCTAGATTTAATGCTACCCGGTGTTAACGGTATTGAAATTTGTCAAAAAGTGCG
>JAOTSL010000131.1 GCA_029864945.1 Gammaproteobacteria bacterium | reverse complement strand
CCCATTTTATCTAAACTTTTATCTAAACTTTTATCTAAACTATAATTCGACTTAAAATATCCCGGATACTATCCTGATCAAAAGGTTTGTCACAAATCGCAGATACACCTGCATCCTCGACTAATGCTAAACGACTACTATCTGACTCACTGGTTACCATTAAAATTGGCACACCAGGTTGATTGCTTTCTTCTCGGACGTATTGCGTAAATTCCTTTCCGTCCATTTCTGGCATATTGTAGTCGGTAACAATCAAATCAACATCCACCGTGCGTAGCAGCTCAACGCCTTCCGCCCCATTTTCAGCTTCAGCGATATTGGTTACGCCCATTTTATTCAGCACCCTAATAATATGCTTACGGGCAAGCTTGCTATCATCCACAAGAAGCACTCTTATCTCATGCGCCGGCATTAAATCAATTTCCAATGCTTCAGGATCAATAAAGTCCAACGTATTTCGCAAAGCCGACAACAACTGAGACTTTTCAAATGGCTTGGGCAATATAGCTATCGCACCTGCCTGACGTATTGGCTCAAGATATCTATAATGAGTTTCGCTAGAAATTAGCAAAAAAGGCAGGCTAGCCAATTCTGCCATCCCCCTCACTTTAACCAGTAAGTCTGCGCCGGTAATATCAGGCAAATGCATAGACGACACGATGAGATCAGGAGCAACCCTACCCATCATTTTTATCGCTTCTTCCCCACTTGTAACTGCATCGACACTATCAATACCCAGCTCATTAAAATAAGACATTATGACTTTTTGCTGCGTTGTAGATGGCTCAACCAGTAATATCAATAAATCACTTATCAGTAAATCAGACATAGTTTTCCTACAATCGGTATGCTTTCGCCATTATCTGACGACATTTAATCAGTTGTCGGCATAATTGCAGATATTCTTTAAAACTATCTGAGATACTCCCGCCTTAAATTACTCTGTCATTACCGCCGTCAATAGGTATTTGCGCTGCAGTCGTTTTTGCGAATAAATGACTACACGTTGCCACAACCAGTTGTGCAACGTCGTTACTGCTAATCTCTGTTTTTAATATGTTTTTCGTTTTATATTCCTGAACAGTCATTCCATAATGCTTCGCTCTTGCCTGCAATACTTCATCAGTCCATATTCCGGTATCAAATACTGCATCGGGATGCACTATATTAATTCGGATACCATCTTTACCCCATTCCATTGCTGTTATCCGCGACAACTGAGTTAAGGCTGCCTTGGATGCTGAATAAGCCGCTGCGCCTGGCCCTGGTGCAGGCACATTTTTCGACCCAACCACTGATACTCGACCATTTTTAGGCGAAAGTTTTAACAGTGGATACGCCTCTCTGAGTAAAGCAAGATTAGCATCCAGATTGACAGCCATTACTTTTTTCCAAAGCTCAGTCGTCATCTCACTTATCGCACATCCACCAGGAAACATACCTGCATTTAGCACAACCATGTCTAGTCCACCGAAAGCGGTTACCGCCTGCGATAAACATTCACATAATTGATCTTCGTCAGTAACATCACATATAAGGCCAAGATAATTCGGTGAAACATAAAGATTTTCAATCCCAGGGTTTATATCCAGCGCAACAACTGCCGCGCCGTTTTTCATCATAGCATCGACACAAGCTTTGCCTATTCCAGAATAACCACCGGTAACCAATACAATTTCACCGGTAAACTCCGGCGAATTACCGGATTTTTTTAGTTTAGCTTGCTCCAGCACCCAATATTCCATATCAAAAATATCCTGACCCGGTAAAGCCTGATAACCACCCAACAAAGTCGCGCGAGAAATCACATCAACAGTATGATCATAAATATCCGTCACAATTTTGGCATCTTTAGCTGTTTTACCGACACCAACGACCCCAATTTCCGGGTCAATAATTACCCTGGGTGCTGGATCAAGCATTGTTTTTTTATCTTTTGAATGGCTTGCGTGTTTTTCAAAGTATCCTTTGTATTCTTCTACATAAGCATCAACATCACGCCCCAACATAGGAAATTGTTTTGTCCGAATAACATGATCAGGTGTAGCAGGCCCCTGTTTTGCCAATTGCAAAATATTTTCCTGCTGGGCAAAACTCAACATTTTCTCGCTATTATCTGCTGAAAGAATCATCGGGCATCCGGCAACTGATGACACTGCTTGTCGCAATTGAGCGATTGCAATTCTATTGTCTATTTTGTTGCCGGCATTGCTATCTAAAGAAACAGACTTATTCTGGGGATAATCCCAAGCATTTTGCGTTTTAAGGTATTCTTCCGCTTCATTCACCAAACTGATCATACGTTCATACGATTCTTGGGCGGTATCTGCGAATGAAAATATACCGTGATTAAGTAGCACCATTCCTTCCGTTTTGTCATGCGCCTGTTCTGCGAATTGTTTGGCGCACACGCGAGCAAGATCAAAGCCCGGCATGATGTAATCGATAATGACAACTCGATCACCGTAAATTTCTTCAATGCGTTTTTTGCCATCAGCATTATTGGTTATAGTCACAATTGCGTCGGCATGAGTATGATCAACAAACTTAAAAGGTAATGTGGCGTGTAGAATAGCTTCAACCGATGGTGTTGGTGCTGACGCATTGGTCATATTTGTTCTTAATTCATTCACCATATCTGGGTCACTTAACACGGGTAATTCGGCAAGCTTAATGAGGTGATCTAAATCAACAGGCGCGAAACCGGGGCGATCGATAGTTTCCAGGTCCCAGCCACTACCTTTTACATATAACAATTTTTGTGGTTCATCAAAAATATCATTTTCTGTTATTTTCACCGAGGTGTTTCCACCACCATGCAATACCAAACTGGCGTCAAGGCCAAGTAATCGGGAGGTGTATACTCGCAAGCCTAAATCATCATTATATTGGCTGGCTTCTTTATCATTCCATAAACTTTTCATTACCTTGTTGTACCTTTTACCTTTGTCTGTTTTGCATTATTACAGTCCAACCTGGAGTTTTAAAACAACTACCCAGGTTTTCGAATTTGTTGATAAGCAACTAAACCCATGGTAATCCCGCGAGCCAGCATAAATATCATCAATGCCGCCCATAAACCATGATTTTCAAATGGCAATAATAACTGCCATGAAGCTAAAAATATTAAAAGCGATATTAACATTGTATTGCGCATTTGTTTCATCAAGTTAGCGCCAATAAAAACACCATCAAACCAATAACTCCATACGGATACTAATGGACTCAATATTAACCAAGGCAAAAACTTAAGCGCCATCTCTTTTACATCTGAAATACTCGTTAACATCGCAATCACGTACTCACCAGCAATGGCATACAGCGCGGCAAAAATAATGGCAACAATAAAAGACCACTGACCAGAAACAATCAACAATTCCCGGAGTTTCTGTCTTTTATTCCCATGATAATATTTTCCTACTAGAACTTCAGCCGCATGAGCAAGACTGTCCAACATGTACGCCATAAGGGTTTGTAAATTCATCAATATCACATTGGCAGCTAACATTACTTCTCCGTATTTTGCGCCCTGCAAAGTGAAAACAGCAAATCCAAGCAATAAAAAAATCGTCCTAAGGAACACATTAACGTTAACAGTGAGGTAGCGTTTTAATGCAGGCAAATTGAATAAAATGGAGGGCTGAAGATTGCGAATTGATACCTTAAAGGAGTGTCTAACGATATAGAGCCCGATAAATAAGCCCAAATACTCTGCTATCAATGTTGCCCAGGCCACTCCTGCCGAACTCATATCCAACCAGATTACAAACACAATATCCAAAATTATATTTAACAGATTGACAGCCACCACAAGCACCAAGTTAAAACGGGGTTTACCTTGGCCTAAAAACCAGCCTAACAGGACATAACTTCCAAGTGTTGCGGGTGCGGCCCAAATACGAATTTCAAAATATCGCTGAGCATGAAATAAAACGTCTCCCGAAGTCTCAATAAAGAAAAAAACAATTTGAGAAATCACAGAGCCAAACAAAATCAGTGTAAGACCAAGCAATAATGCGAGTAATAATCCACGAAACAAAATCAAAGTTGTTTCAGCGGGATCTCGCTCACCAACCGCCCTAGCAGTTAAACCCGTTGTTCCCATGCGCAAAAAGCCCATTCCCCAGAAGAGGAAATTAAAAATCATGGCACCAATAGCAATTGCACCAAGGTAAAAAGGCTCGGCCAAATGACCAACAACAGCCGTATCAACCATACCGAGTAATGGCGTAGAGATACCAACAAGTAACATGGGAAGCGCAATGGATAAAACTCTTCGGTGAGGGACGAATTTACGATTTATCATTTAATAGATGAGCTCGGTGCAGTTTTAGTAAGCAGGATACTTAAAAAACAAAAGGGGAGCTCGTGGCTCCCCTTTTGTTTTGACGTTTATAAATTCTAACGCTTATAATTTATTGCGTATAAACAATTTAGCGAATTACTCAGTGACAGTGGCTTCCAACTCTTTGCGAGCAAATGTTAAAACGTTCATGTCACTTTTTTCATACTTTGACATTGTTTTTGGTTTAGCCTGCGGATTAAGCAACTCAGTTAATTCTTCCAGCTCCTTCATACTCCTACCCACCGACTCCCACATCATGTCATAAATTCGGGCAGCTGCATTTAACGGGCTCTTACTACGCTCTCGCTCCATTTCAACGCGCCACTGAACTCGCTGCATTCGTTCCTGTAAATGCTTATCATCCAGACTGGCAATATATTTATTTATTTCAGCCGCTCTAGCCGCCTCAAACTCTTCAGGTGTTTTTTTAGCTAGTTCTGACCAGTATTCAAAGTCAAAGCCTCCCCGTTGGGTTTCAGCCGGTTTTTTCTGCCTTTTCTTAAAGTTTACTATTTCGCCGCTCATCATCCCCGCCCAACATTTTTATTATATTATTTTGCATATCTGCAGACAACATACCATTTCAAAAAAGAAGCATAATATCAAAAGCTTATATTGATATTCAACAAACAACCTTAACTCACTGTAATATTTTTCGACAACTTTTAATTTAAGCGATCATCATATGAAGAGAATAAAAGACTATCACAATCCATTCTTATAATCCCTTATCCCCCGCCAATTCAAATACACTAGTATTTTCTTTTTAATCGCAGGGGTGCCTTTTGAGTACTGAACACTCATTTTTTTGGAGAGAATGTGGATAAAACAGCCACTTATGAAAAGTCTTTCATAAAGAGTTATGATTATTTGTGGAAAGTATTCTGACAAGGGCTAAAAAACAACACACTAGAGTCTAGGAGGCTGTCGGACTTAACACTGTTTGGCTGCAAACTCATGGATACCGATCAAAATTCCCTATCATGTTCGTTAAATAGAACCACTATTCGCCTCACATGATAAGAAATTCTGATTCGGCCCCATGAGTTTTCGCTTCAAACGGATAAGTCCGACAGCCTCCTAGTGCATTGTTTTTATTATAATTTCACGCAACCCTTATGCGGAAATACGATTTTGCTCTCGCAACTTAGCATTTACCGCCTGAGCAGCAGCACCGGAGTCACATGAGTAGCCCATATCCGTAAGTGTCGCTTCTAACGCTGTAAGGCAAAGTAATATATTATTCACATTACTTGCGTACCCCATTAACCCGATGCGCCATACTTTACCCGCCAAAGACCCTAGGCCAGCACCAATCTCAAGATTATACTGATTCAGCAGTCGAGCTCTAACGGCCGCCTCATCGATGCCTTTAGGGATCAAAACAGCATTTAATTGAGGCAAGCGATCAGCTTCGTTAACCAGAAAGCGTAAACCCATCGCCTCTAAACCAGCTCTCAAAACATGGTGGTTCTGGTCATGACGAACCCACGCATTTTCTAAGCCTTCGTCCTGCACCATTACCAAAGCTTCATGCAATGCATAAAGCGGATTAATCGGCGCGGTATGATGATATGCGCGTTTTGCACCGGCACCCCAGTAACCCATCACTAAATTAAGGTCGAGAAACCAGCTTTGAACTTTCTGCTTACGGGACTTAATTCGCTCCACTGCCTTATCACTAAAACTTACTGGTGACAAACCTGGTGTACAAGACATACATTTCTGAGTGCCGGAATAAATAGCGTCTATTCCCCATTCATCCACTTTTAATGGTGTACCAGTTAAGGACGTAACAGCATCCACAATTGTCAGGCAATCGTATTTGCGCGCCAGTTCACACAAGGCTTTTGCATCGGACTGCACACCAGTAGAGGTTTCAGCATGCACAAAGGCTAATACACTTGCATCAGGATTCGCCTTTAATGCGTCTTCTACTTTGTTTAAGTCAATTGCTTTACCCCACTCATCTTCAACCATGATTGGACTTGCACCAACTCGCTCTACGTTTTCTTTCATTCGCCCACCAAACGCCCCGTTTTGGCATACGACGACTTTTTCGCCTGGCTCAATCAAATTAACAAAACAGGTTTCCATACCTGCTGAACCCGGTGCCGAGACAGGGATTGTTAACTCATTTTTTGTCTGAAAAACATATTGCAGTAACTGCTTAATCTCATCCATCATTACAACAAACTGTGGATCAAGATGGCCAATAGTTGGACGGGCCATAGCCGATAATATACGTGGATGCACATCTGATGGCCCCGGCCCCATTAAAGTGCGTATCGGCGGATTAAACGAAGAAATTGTCATAATTAATACTCTTTGATCTAATTTTATTAACCGGCAGTATAGAGTGAACGTAACATTTGATTCAACCGCAAATCAGCAGTGGGATTTATGTATTTTTTCAATAAACTAAATGCCACAAAACAAATTGTGAGAAATTGGCGTATTATTAGACTAACTTAATCATTATTTGAGAAAATCGACATGACAATATTTTTTAGACTATGCCTGCTCAGCCTTACATTACTGTCTTTAAACAATTCTGTCAGCGCCAATGCAGATTCTGATATAAGCTTTATCGTCGCAGCCAGCAAACCACCCATCGGCGTTATTTTTGAAGTTATAGAAAACAATGAAAAGGCGCTTGAATTAGCACTTCAAAAAATAAATAAATACAGTAAGCAGCTTAAGAAAACTATTCCATCAATTAAACTGGCAGTGGTCAGTCATGGTACTGAGCAATTCGCCCTACTAACGAAAAATAAAAGACAATATGCAAGCACACACAACAAAGTACTGTCGTTAATGGATAACAATGTGCCTGTACACGTTTGCGGCACTCATGCTTCATGGTATTCATTATCGAAAAAGGATTTTCCGGATTATGTCGATGTGACTGTGGCAGGGCCAAAAAAAATTAAGGAGTATCAGCGACTGGGTTATGCTCTGATTAAAATTGAACTGGATTAATAACAAAAAAGAGCGCAATTAATGCGCTCTTTTTTACTGCTTTTTACAATTTGTTGCGTCTATAAACTAAAACTTATATACACCACCAAATGAAACTGCACTCATTGTAACGCCAGCGTCCGATGGTCGGTACTTATCCCCATGGCCAGAACCGGAAAGTGTATACTTCGCATTCTTATCATTTTCAAGATACGCATACATTCCATAAATTTCAAATGGCTTGGCTAATTTATGGGATACACCTGCAACGTACATTTTGGCACCCGAATCAACATCACTATCAAGATCATTAACAATACGTGCCTGTGCTTTTAATGTGGTAGCGCCCATTTTATGAACGGCATTTATACCCATCGCACTTCTATCCCAGCCTAGCTCGGCATTGCTATCACCAAAATCTAGTTGCTCATATATCCCCGTGACTCGCGTTCCACCAAAAGCAACGCCACCAATCAAACGTAATCCTGAAGTGCGTAACGCCTCTTTGGCCTCATAAGCGGCGCCAACTAAAAACTGAGATGTTTTATACATAAAACTAGTGCTGGTAATAGGTGTCGTATCACCGGCCGATGCATGAGGGGAGCCAGCAGAACGCATCAAACGAAACTCCAGATCTTTTACGGAGTTATTAATATACATCACTGCATCCGGCGCACGAACATCAAACTTCTTATGACCTGACACATAATCCATACCCATAACACCTCGATGATCAGCAATGGTATCTGCAAATGCATCGGACTTACCACCCATCGTTTTAAAAGGCGTATTAAAATACCCGCCAACCAACGTTGATTTACCGTAGCTCAAACCAAGATAACGATCTCTGGAACCAAATGCTGAACTCTTGCTTGATATATCCAGCTCACTCTCAATTTTCCAAATCGTGCTTAAGCCGTAATTCAAGTCTTCTTTTCCCTTAAAACCGATTCGACTGGAATTACTACTGATACCATGCCCACCACCGGCACCTATATCAACCGCATCAGCAGACATGTGAATTTTACCATATACCGTTACTTCAGCCTGCGCCATAGCAGGCAACATCATCATCGCAACAGTTGCGCCTAAAATTCGGCGAGCATTTTTCATATTATTATTCCCCTAATATTAAATTAATAGTCTTACGTAACGTTACTATATCAAACAAACTAGTAACTACTCAGCGTATTCATCTTTTACCTCATATCTGCGTTGTTTTCGTACTCAATCGGTCACATATTTTTATATGCTCCCTCTCTCCGTGCGAAAACGC
>JAOTSL010000275.1 GCA_029864945.1 Gammaproteobacteria bacterium | reverse complement strand
AGTGTTACGGCGCATTATCGCTAGCGCATCAGAAATTTTATTTGATGTGGTTTCCTGGGGATTTTCCGGTAAGTTAATAGCGGCACTACCAACCGACGTTAGTAAGAGGTCGTTACTTTCCTGATCGAGATTGAATGTTATATTTTTAATCTTTGAATAGGCTTTCATCGCATGAGAGAAGTCTCCCATAGCGGCAAAACCAAACGCACTTAGTCGGCAAGGAATCCAGTTTAAAATCGCATAAAGATAATTTGCTGAATAGGCGATGCGTTCGTATGGTTGCTGGTTATTATTGTGTTTTGATGTAATAAAATAAAGTTGGCTACTGCAACGAAACAAAACCGCTCCCAAAGGGCCGAGAAGAACAAACCAGAAAATAGGTGCGAGTATTCGGTCGTTTGAAATTGAGAACAGTGATTGTGCGATAACGTGAGGTAAATTAATTTTTTCCTGACGATCAAGTGGTCTACCTAGAATTTTCTCTCCGTACCAGCAAGCGCAGGCATTGTCGTTAATGTCTTCGGCGTGACACAGTTCTTTGCTTCTGTCGTAAAAAGTCTGTGGCCCAAAACAGTAAAGCAAAATAACGATCGAAAAAAGAAACTCGAAAGGAAAAAAGGGCTGATAAAGTAGGTGATCAATAAGTCCGACGATGAGAGAGGGGGGGAGTACTATAAATAATACGGGTATTTTCCCATTGTGAAGTCGAACGGAAGAGAAGTGCTTTAATATAAAGTCGGCATAATATGTTAGCCACGTAAAACTTCGGAATACATGGAGAGAGCTTAAAAAGCGTTCCGCAAATAAACAAATTAAAACGGTGATTATTACCATCGATATTTAGCCTTCAGTTTTTAACTTTTTTGTTTATTTTCTATCATGAGTTGGCGATATTTTTTCCAGTCAAATACAGGGCCCGGATCGGTTTTTCTTTCCGGTGCAACATCGCAATGGCCAGTAATGCGTTCGGCTGACATATCCTGATAAGTTGATAATAGCGTATCAGTCACGGTGGCAAGCTGTTCATATTGTATTGTTTCGTAAGGAATGTCATCAGTACCTTCTAGCTCAATTCCAATAGAGAAATCATTACAGCCAGTTTGGTTGTCGAAACATGAAACGCCCGCATGCCATGCCCGCTTGTGAAATGGAACGTATTGAATAATGTTGCCGTCACGACGAATTAGCAGGTGGGAGGATACACGTAAATGCGCTATTTCTTCAAAAAAAGGATGCTCACTTTCATTTAGTGTGTTTGTGAACAATTGCGTAATGAAGGGCCCACCAAATTCATTAGGTGGCAAGCTGATATTATGAATAATCAATAAGTTAGCCTGGCTCTCAGGTGATCTGTCATCACAGTTAGGTGATGCGATATATTCTGCATTTTTAAGCAATCCTTTTATTTTATCGATTTCCATATGTCTACTGCTTCACACAATTGTTAGTTATAAACGTGGGCATTCAGGTTTTGTGATGATGTTATCAAAAAAATCGCCACTACTTGCTTATCTTATCGGCAGATTATCCGATTTTATCAGTATTGACATTGTTTATTTTATATCGGAGCGAGATTATGAAGTTTAGTGCAGCTAAAAAAGTAGTATTAGCGGCAAGCCTGTTGGGGCTTAGTCTAGGTTCAAGTTCAGTGGCATTTAGTGCTGACTATGTTGATGCATTTGAGGCGGCGGCAGGCGAAGATTATAAAAAGGCAGCCGCTATCTGGTTTGACCTAGCAAAACAGGGAAACCCTGATGCTCAGTTTAATCTAGCGCTCGCTTACCATAGCGGTGTTGCAGGCAGTTTTAATGAGCCTGAGGCGTTAAAATGGTATAAAGAGGCAGCAAATGCTGGTCATGAGCGCGCCCAGGAATACCTGGCTGTGGGGTACAGTGAAGGTTGGTTTGGTTTAAAGAAAAATGCTAAAAGAGCGAAATACTGGGAAGATAAGTTAAACCCTTAATCTATTTTAGGATAGGGGTAGGTTGTTTGAAAAGGCGCATCACTTGTGATGTGCCTTTTTTTATTTTATGTTTTTGGTTTGCTGTGAGTATGAATTTTACCATCGGCAGAATGTGAGGATTCACTTACCTCAACTGGCACCATGTGTAAATGACCATGTCGAACACCTCGAACAGCTTTGATGGCGTTTGAAAACTGCCTCACTTCGGCAACATCACCTTTTAGAATAACGGTTTCAAGACAATTATCATGATCAAGATGCACGTGCAGGGTTGAAACGGTTAAGTCGTGATGATGGTGATGGGAGTCAACTATTTTACTGGCCAGCCCACTTTCGTGATGGTTGTAAATATAGCTTAAATTCGCAATACATTTTCCGCTGCTATTTACAGTGTCCTGTAGCCGAGTATGTTCAAGCTTGTCACGAATTATATCCCGCATGGCTTCAGAGCGATTTGAGTAACCTTTCTCTTTAATAAAGTCGTCAAATTGCCTGGCAAGGTCATCCTCTAATGACATGGTAAAGCGTTCCATAAACTCTCCTATAGGTTCACAAGTTTGCGATGGCTGTAAGGTAGCATAGGTCTTGGTTTAGTCAATATTCTTATTATTACGGGTCGTCACCACGGCCACCAGCATTGCGCTATGAGTCCATGGGATATTTTAAAGTGTTTAACCTAGATTCCGCAGTTGGATCGCGATTTCTAGCACAAACTCTTGATGCACCTAGTCAATTTAAAAAACTGCTGATCACCAATAAGGTGACCAC
>JAOTSL010000130.1 GCA_029864945.1 Gammaproteobacteria bacterium | reverse complement strand
TGCAAACTCATGGATACCGATCAAAACTCCCTATCATGTTCGTTAAATAGAACCACTATTCGCCTCACATGATAAGAAATTCTGATTCGGCCCCATGAGTTTTCGCTTCAAACGGATAAGTCCGACAGCCTCCTAGGTTTAACCCTATCGCATAAAAATAAACTGTACGAGAATATAACAGAAAAATAAACATCAACATTAAGTAAATCGGGTGAGCACCCTCAACAAACTGCTTCTGATGCGCTGAACCCAACTTTACCGAATTAGACCCAGCTGATTCTATACTTCTCTCGCGTTACTGCGCTCGCTGCCTGAACTGTTTATTTTTCAATATATTTTGCAAGAATAGAGCAAACATCATCAATACCACTCGGTTCAACTTTACTCTTACTCTCCATTTCCCATAAATGACGAAGGCTTTCGATTACATCACCTGCATACAACTCATCCCTTGATATTTCCCCAACGTTACCATATTGCTTCCACCATTTTAGCAAATGCGGTTCTTCTGGCCAGTCACCGCGTGTAACATATAACACTGGCACCTGATTACACACGGTTTCAGTTACTATGCCGTAACCTGCCTTTGTAATAACCGCATCACAATTTGCTAGGATTTCGTTAAACGAAAGATCGATTTTTTCACAGTAAATAATATCCCGCCGATGCGTGTCTACCTGCCAGCTACAAACCCACAAAATATGATCCACCTGGGGCCAGCTCTCGATCGGAATCGGTGTAGAAATCCCGCCAGGCGTTACTAAAACTATTTTTGTTTGCTTGTCACAGCCAATTTTTTCATGCAAATCGATAATATTATTATTTTGTTTTGCTATAGGCCCCACATTTTCAATATTTGTCAAAGCCGACATAGACATGGATGGCGTGGGGCACAAAAAAAGATCTGCTCTATTATATGCATCACCTATCTGTTTTTTTATTTTTTGCTCTTCGGGAAATACACCTTTAAAATAATGGCTAAATATTTCGAACCAATTGAGTGAGCAATATGCGACACAAGGAATTTCACAGCGAGCAGCGGCATCAATGGTGAGATAAGGAATATTTGCGAGAATTAAATCAGGCTTTATAGCCAGCAGTGAAGCCGCTTCATCTTCCACTTTTTGTTCGTAGTTTTGGTGAAAGACTCGATACGCCTCCCCACTTCTTTCAACATCAACATCCAGCGAGCTGTGCATTAGCATCCCGAAGTCACTGGTTTCGGGGATGACTGAGAAATCACCCTTAATACGAGTTCTGAGTAAATTTTCTGGCAAGGTTGTTCTAAGCGTCAACCGAAAATCACACTCCTCTAAGAGCGCATTTAAAATAGGCGCAGTCATGGCAAAATGCCCATAACCATGAGATGACAAACACACCAATAAATGAAACGAGCCTTTACTACTAATATCACTGCCTATACGCGGACTAATAAAACTTACTCATCATCATAACTTTGACTCTCTAACAAATTAACCCATAGATTTTCATGTTTAAAAATTAACGCCATTAATAACATCTCGATTTCATCAACCTGCTTTTGATAACTTTTGGCATCACTACCTTCTGTAATATGCTTATTAACCAAGCCCAATGCCGACAGACTGTCACGCAATTTAACACTAGAGCCGAGTGCACTTTTTAGTTGTTGTCGCGGCTGCTCAATCCAGGCTTTTGAAGAAATGAAAGAACCGAACGATTCACCCACCTCAAGCATTCTTTTTCGAGAGCGCGGCAATGCTCCAATTTTTTTTGAACTGACATCACCCCACATTAACAACTTGACTATATCAAGCCATTTTTCTTTAATCTCTTCGATATTATCGTTATCAAATTCAAAGGTGAGTGCAATTTCTTTCTCATCAAAACTCATATTAATTGCTTTAACTCTATGATTGGAAATTTAATAATTTTTTATCAAGTTCGTATAAACGCTCAGGCGTCCCTACATCTACCCATTCCCCAACAAAATGTTCGCCTGTGATTTTTTTTTCATCCATTGCACTTTTTAACAGCGGAGCGAGTGGAAATTTACCGGCGCTGCAATTAGAAAATAAATCAGGATGATAAACACCAATGCCACTGTAGGTGAGTTTGTTATCACCTGATTGATTTAAAACACCGTTATTCAATACAAAGTCACCTTTGGTATTGTGCTCCGGGTTTGAAATCATCACCAAGTGCGCCAATCCTGATATCTGTTTTGGCAAATGATTAAAATCATAATCCGTCCAAACATCACCATTAACTAACACAAATGGTTCGTCACCGAGCAAAGCTAAGGCATTAAAGATTCCACCACCTGTTTCTAGTGCCTCTGTCTCAGGCGAATAAATAATTTCAGCACCATAAACGCGGCCATCGCCGAGATATTCTTCAATCTGCTTTCCGAGATACGCGTGGTTAATGACAATACTTTTAATTCCTGCTGCCACCAAAGCAAGAATATGGTATTCAATCAATCGTTGCCCAGCAACTTCCAACAAAGGTTTGGGACAAGCATCGGTTAACGGACGCATGCGTTCGCCACGCCCTGCTGCAAGTATCATTGCACGCATCAAGCGCTGACCTTTGAATCTACGATCTCGGGTAATTTAATTTGAGACACAAACTGGTTAAAATCAGCAAGCTCAGGATAACGAGCAGATACGTTAACGACATAATTTAAGGTGCGAGGAATATCCATTAGATATCCCGGTTTTCCGTCTCGATAATTTAAGCGGGCGAAAATGCCAATCGCTTTCAAATGACGCTGAATCCCCATCCAATCAAACCACTTGATGAATGTTTCTTCAGACACATCACTGCAACATTGATTATCTTTAAGCTTTTGCAAATAGTCTTTTACCCAGCCCTCAACTTTTTCATCCGGCCAGCTGATATAGCAATCCCGTAACAACGAGACCAGGTCATAGGTGATCGGCCCATCCACCGCGTCCTGAAAATCAATAATACCTGGATTATTTTTTGCGGTGAACATTAAATTGCGCGAGTGATAATCACGATGCACCCACACAACCGGCTGCTGCAGCGCCATTTGACTAAGTTTAGAAAATACATCATTCAGCATATTCATTGTTGCGTCGTTTGGTGAGGCTTTAAGGTGCTCGGTCAAAAACCAGTCAGGAAACAACATCATTTCACGCATCAGCAAATCATTGTCATACGGTGGCAATGTCACATTGGCGGGTTTGTCGTTAGTTTGAAGACTGATCAGCGCATTCATTGCATCACCATACAATTGATCCGCGCTTTCCTTATCAAGCTTGTCCAGATAACAGGTGCTGCCAAAATCCGTTAACACCAGAAAACCGTGGGTTAAATCCTGAGCATAAATTTCCGGCACATTCACCTTCATGTGATGAAAAGCCGTACTCACTTTAACAAAGGGTTTGCAGTCTTCCTTATCAGGTGGCGCATCCATAACAACCCATGTCTTCCCTGCTGAATTATCAGGCGTTTGCACACGAAAATATCGACGGAAACTGGCATCTGCCGAGGCGATACTAATATCGAGATCTTCCTGATCCAATGCAAATACTAACCACTGCTTTAATTGCTCTAATCGTTTGTCTGTCACTGCTATTCCCGATTTTTGTATTTTGAACGAAAGACTCTTAGTCTCATTGTTTCAATAGTCTGATATACACTTTGTGTATTGACAACAAGATGACATAAAATACATAAGTCTAACCCATTATAATATTAGCCAAATCTAAGCAGAGTCAATGACCCGCTATTTTATTCGCCTTACAACATTTTGCCCGCTGTCATTAGCCTTACTAACTATAGGCCTTGCTTCGCCTGCATCATATGCGCTTGAAAATACACCCGCGCACTGCGCCGCCCCTCTCACAGCAGGTGTAGTGAAAACGCCTACAGAAGCTCTTGCAGAAAAAGCGCCGTCCAATCCTGTTTCGAGCGATGACCCCGCTATTTATTTAAGTGCAGACAGTATAACGTCCACCAGATCCAACCAGTTTGATATTGATGGAAATGTCAGCATACAGACCAATCGTCGCTCAATTAATTCCGACACGGCTCAGTATAACCAGCAACAACAACATTTATCGGCACAGGGGAGTATTACTTATCGGGAAAAAGACTTATTTATTGAAAGTGACAGCCTCGATATCAGCCTTAAATCAGGTGCAGGTAAGGCTGAAAACACCAAGTATCACCTATTCAGCCAAAATACGAATGGCATCGCTGGGCAAATCACATTCAAAGGCTCTCAGGTAAAACTGGAGGAATCGACTTACAGTACGTGTGAAGATGAAAATAAGGCTTGGCAAATCCGCGCTAAAACAATCGAACTCCATCCAGAAAACAATGAAGGCATCGCACGAAATATGCGACTGGAGATTTTGAACGTACCGGTTCTTTATTTACCCTACATCAGTTTTCCACTGCAGGGCAGAAAATCAGGCTTTCTCGCGCCACGGCCCAGCTATTCTGAAGACGAAGGATTTGATATAGCAATTCCTTATTATTTCAACCTAAAACCCAATTACGACCTGACCGTAACACCTCGCTTTATTGATAAACGAGGTGCGCAAGGCTCGGCAAAGTTTCGTTACTTGCAACAAAAATCTAGTGGCAGCTTGGGCGCGGAGGTTTTGCCAAATGATAAACAAAACGGTGCCGATAGAGCGCATTTTACGCTAAGCCACCAAAGCCAGTTCAGCGAAACAACAAACTACAACATTGAATACGCACAGGTTACAGACAAACAATACTTTTCCGACCTGGGTTCAGAGCTTAATACAGTAAACACAACCCAGCTATCACGCGGCTTTCAAAGCGAAACCCGGGGCCGAAACTGGCTATTCCATACGGTTATTCAGGATTACCAAATGCTGGACAACAATCCTGAACCGTATCGCCGCGTCCCACAATTTAATCTGAACATCCTCGACAAAATTGGGCCATTACAATGGCGAACCAATGCTCAGTACAGTTATTTTCAAAAAAACAGCGCTGACTACATTCATCGAGCGGTGATTACCCCAAACTTTGCACTTCCGCTAAAACGCCAGTATGGTTATTTCATTCCGTCCGCTGGCATTCGTGCCGCAGCTTATCAATTATCCAGTCCCGAACAACGAAACGAGCACTTTATAAACTGGCAATTCAATACCAAAACCGGTTTATATTTCGAGCGCAATACTGACAATGCAGTTCAAACGTTAACGCCGGAGCTTCAATACACCTATATACCCGCTAAAACTCAATCTACCCTGCCACTGATTGATACAGATTTACTCAATTACGACATTGCTCAGTTATTCACCATTAATCGCTATTCCGGATATGACAGGCAAGGTAACGAAAACCGACTGAGCTGGTCTTTATCCACAGACTACACGCGCAACTCGGCATCCACCGCACTTTTTTATGCTCAGTTAGCGCAAGCCGTGTATTTATCTGAACATAAGTCACTGCTAGACAATGAAAAGCCAATAAATAAAGATGACGTTGTTAATGCTGCAATTATTAAGGGCAACCTTAATTCTCATGTTTCCGCTGTCGCTCAGGCATATCACTTTTCGGGAGAGAGTCGCTTAAATAACGGAAACATGTCGCTAAATTATAAAAACTCACACGAACAAGTTGAAATGGCTTATCGCTTTCGTGACAAATTAGTGGAACAGGTATCCGTTGTTGGTATTCTAGATGTTTCAAGCCAATGGCGTATTGCCAGTCGCTGGCTGTACTCACTAAACAATAAACGAACCCGCGAAGCATTACTCGGTTTAGAGTATAATAACTGCTGCTGGGCTGTTCGATTAATGGGGCGGCAATATGCGTCTCAAGGGAGCACCGATTTACACACTTCCATCGGCGTACAAATTGAATTAAAAGGCCTGACAAGAATCGGAAGTAGTCTCGATAAACAATTTTCTGACGAAGTATTTGGTAATCAATAAATGAAACTTTCTTTTACAACGCTTACAACTGCGGCCGGCTTGTTTGGCCTGCTATTTCAACTTTCAGCAACCGCAGCAGAATCACCAATTAACAGTATTGCTGCCATAGTTAATGATGAAGTTATCACCACTCAGCAACTAAATACTCAAATTAGTACAATTAAAAAACAGATTCGTGATCAAAACACCCGAGTTCCACCGGATGGCATTCTCCGTAAACAAGTACTTGAACGAGAAATCATTAAAAAAGTCCAACTCCAGCTCGCCCAAAATACCGGCATTCGTGTAGACGATAATGACTTAGCAGAAACACTCACCCGGATAGCCGGGCAAAACAAGTTAAATCTTCGTGAGTTTAAAAACACACTTGAACAAGATGGGTATAAGTTTTCAGCTTTTCGAGAAGATATCCGCGGTGAAATGATCCTCGCCCGCTTACGCCAGCGGGAAGTAAATAATCGTGTAAACATTTCTGAGCAAGAAATAGAAAATTTTCTCTCCACACAGGCTACTCAAGGGAATATTGATGATGAATTTGACGTTTTTCATATTTTAATTTCTTCGCCTGAAGCAGCCTCGTCTGAACAAATTGCAGCAACACAAAAGAAAGCACAAAAAGTACTGAAACTATTAGATGATGGCGCCAACTTCAACCAAACAGCTATTAGTTATTCTGATGGGCAAAAAGCACTGGAAGGCGGCGCACTCGGATGGCGTAAAGCAGGACAACTTCCCACCTTATTTTCACGCATTATCGCAAGTATGAAACCAGGTGAGCACAGCGGCCTCATTCGCAGCCCCAGTGGATTTCATATCATTCAGCTCAAAGACAAACGTTCTGGAAAAAAACACATGGTGACACAAACCAAAGCCAGACACATATTGATAAGCCCTAACGAACTAACAACTGAGATCGACGTCATTAATCGTTTGAGAAATTTACGTGAACGCATATTGAGCGGCGGTGATTTTGCTGAAATAGCAAAACTACACAGCGAAGATCGTGGCAGTGCAGCGCTGGGCGGCGACCTCGGATGGGTAAGTCCGGGGCAAATGGTTCCACAGTTTGAAGCAGCGATGGATTCATTGGGTGCTAACGAAGTAAGCGAACCATTTCAATCTCAATTCGGCTGGCACATAGTACAAGTTAGTGAGCGACGAGACCTCGACAACAGCAAAGACTTTACAACAAACAAGGCACGCGAATTAATTCGACAACGTAAAATTTCAGAAACAACCGAAACCTGGTTAAGACAATTGCGCGAAGAAGCGTTTGTCGATATCAAAATTACACTTTAACAATGTCAGTTCCTCGTTTAATCGTATCAACTGGTGAGCCAGCAGGTATTGGCCCTGACATCATGCTATTAGCTGCTCAGCATCAGTTTGACGCTGACATCATCACGGTTGGCGACCCGGTACTTTTTCAGCAACGGGCAGATGCGCTAAATATCAACATCAACATTGAAACTGCGTCACTAAGCGACAAACGAAAAGTCACCGACAAAGGCACGTTAAAAGTTTTACCTGTAAAACTAAAACGCCCTGTCGTCACCGGCCAACTTGACGAAGAAAATGCGCGTTATGTATTAGATGTGCTTGATGTAACAATACTCGCCTGTCAGTCAGGCGAAGCCGATGGACTAGTCACCGGACCTATTCAAAAAAGTATTCTCAACCATATCAACCCGAATTTCTCAGGCCACACCGAATACCTTGCAGAAAAAACAGCAGCAGAATTACCGGTAATGATGCTCGCAACGCAAGGGCTTCGCGTCGCTCTCGTTACGACGCATGTGCCACTGGCTCAGGTCGCGGCCATGATAACCAAAAAAAGAGTCACACAAATCATTGAGATATTAGCGCATGATTTGAAAACACAATTTGGAATACAAAACCCCAAAATACTCGTGACCGGGCTTAACCCTCACGCCGGTGAAAATGGTCACTTAGGAACAGAAGAACAGGAAGTTATCGAACCCGTTATCAAACAATTTCAGTCAGCCGGATTAGATATTAGCGGACCTTTTCCCGCCGACACATTGTTTACACCAAAATACCTTGAAAATGCCGACGCCGTTCTTGCGATGTATCATGACCAAGGCTTACCAGTACTAAAATACAAAGGGTTTGGTAACGCTATTAACGTAACTCTCGGCCTTTCAATCACTCGCACCTCGGTTGATCACGGCACAGCACTCGAACTGGCCGGGACAGGTGATGCTAATCCACAGAGCATGTTGCTCGCCATTCAATCTGCACTAGACATAGTAAAAAGTAGAAATCGATGAAACACACACCACGTAAACGCTTCGGCCAAAATTTCCTACACGATGCAGGTATCATTCACCAAATTGTATTCGCCATTTCACCTCAGCCAAATGAAAACATAGTTGAAATTGGCCCGGGAAAAGGCGCTTTAACCGGCCCAATACTGGAGCAAACAGGTGAAATTAATGTCGTAGAGCTTGACCGTGACCTTATACCAATATTGCAAGAAAACCTGAATGGCAAAGGTAAGTTAACCGTTCATAGTGCTGATGCATTAAAATTTGATTTTTCAGAATTATCAGAACAGAAACGTGATTTGAGAATTATAGGTAATTTACCCTATAACATATCAACCCCTCTTTTATTCCACCTCACCAACTTCTTACCTTACATAAAAGACATGCATTTTATGTTACAAAAAGAAGTAGTCGAGAGAATAGTTGCCGAACCAAGCACCAAAGCCTACGGTAGACTTGGTGTTATGTTGCAATACTATTGTGCGGTTGAAAATTTATTTATCGTGAAACCCGAT